>NZ_AQOQ01000003.1:0-190543 GCF_002888555.1 Alcanivorax sp. MD8A
TCGCGCCGCCAGCGACGCTCCTACAGTGATGTATCTCCACCATCGAACGCAGAATGCGGAGATGGGCATTCGCCCATTTCCGCCCTACGATCATTTCAAATGAATACTCATATTCGGGCCGCTTGCCGGGATGTCATCGTCGAACCAGCGGCTGGTGACGGTCTTGGTTTCCGTATAGAACCGCACCGCCTGTTTGCCGTACGCATGCTGGTCGCCGTAGAACGATCCTTTCCAGCCCGTGAAGCTGAAGAACGGCAGCGGCACCGGGATCGGTACGTTGATCCCCACCTGCCCCACTTCCACTTCGTGCTGGTATTTACGGGCGGCAGCACCGCTGGCGGTAAAGATGGAAGTGCCATTGCCGTAGGGGCTGTTATTCACCAACGCCAATGCTTCTTCCAGGGAATCCACGGTGACACAGCACAACACCGGGCCGAAAATTTCTTCCCGGTAAATGGCCATGTCCGGGGTCACATCGGTGAACAGGGTAGGGCCGACCCAGTTGCCATCGGGCAGGCCTTCCACGGTGCAATCGGAGCCATCCAGCAAACAGGTTGCGCCCTCCTCCTTGCCCTGCTTGATCAGTGTCAGCACCCGTTGTTTGGCCTGGGGGCTGATCTGTGGTCCGTAGGCCGCTTGCGGATCGTTCCAGGCACCGGGACGGATGTTGGCGAACTCGTTTTTCAGTTCATCCACCCAGGCTTTTGAGTCCCCTACGAATACGGCCACGCTGATGGCCATGCAACGCTGCCCCGCCGCCCCACAGGACGCCCCCACCAGGCTGTTGATCACCTGGTTCTTGTTGGCATCAGGCATGATCACCATGTGGTTCTTTGCACCGGCGAAACACTGGGCCCGTTTCATGTGATCCGTGGCGGTGCGGTAAACGTGCTGCCCCACCGGCACCGAACCAACAAAGGACACAGCCTTGATATCAGGATGGGTGAGCAGGGTGTCCACCTGCTCCTTGCCGCCATGCACCAGCTGCAGCACTCCCGGGGGCGCGCCCGCTTGAAGAAACAGTTCCACCAACCGGTTGGGGGTCATGGGGTCCTGCTCGGAGGGCTTGAGGACAAAGGTATTCCCCGCAGCAATGGCCAGCGGGAACATCCACAGCGGGATCATGGCGGGAAAGTTGAAGGGGGTAATGCCTGCGCATACGCCCAGCGGCTGGGTCCAGGAATGCGTGTCGATGCTGCGCGCCACGTTTTCCACCGTTTCCCCCATCATCAACGAAGCGATGTTAGCGGCTTGTTCGGCGACTTCGATACCGCGCCAGACATCCCCCTTGGCATCCTCGAAGGTCTTGCCGGTTTCCTGGCTGAGGATCTCGGCAATCTCTTCCTGATGCTCTTTCAGCAACGCCTGATAACGCAGCATCAACCGTGCCCGCTCGGATACCGGCACTTCCTTCCAGCTTTCAAACGCCGCCTTGGCAGCGGCGATGGCTTGCGCCATTTCGTCTGCCGTGGCAGCAGGGGCCTCACAAAGAATTGCCTGGGTAGCCGGGTTGGTCACGGGGATCCACTCACGGGTCTGACTGGCAACGAACTCGCCGTTGATCAACAGGGGCAGGCGATGGGGCATAACAACTCTCCAGAGGGTATCGGTTCTGGTTCCAGTTGTAGCACAGCCCCAGCCGATGGCAGATAGTCCTTTTTGCCGCCTAATGGACTATATTGCGGTTTATGAGCCTCTCAACATCCTCTTCACACGGTCACGCGGAGCCCTCCAGCTGGCCACTGTCAGAACGCGGTCAGCGGACGGTTATCCCGCCCGCGGTACTGGACAGCATTGCCGGGCACCCACTGTGTGCAGGCTGCATGCCTCATGGTGTCGGCTTTTATCCACGTGCACGGGGGCATCGCATGCAGCGGCGCATGCCTGCGGATGACCTGTTGATCTACTGCATTGCCGGGCAAGGAATCTTGCAGGTGGATGGCCACGAACAATCCATCGACGCTGGCGATTTGGTGTTGTTGCCCAGTGGGGTCGCGCATCAATACCAGGCCGACCCGGCCCAACCGTGGAGCATCTACTGGGTGCATCTGGGCGGCCATGATGTAGCACAGTTTTTTGACGAAATTGCCGGTCAGCCCGGTCACTACAAGGTCCATATCGGGGTTCATTCACGACTGGCGGAGACCTTCCAGGCCCTGCTGGTGGCGGCTACCCGGGTTCAACCGGAACACCTGGTGTATGCCGCCAACCTGCTACGCAGCCTGCTGGCCTTTGCCGCCCTGATGCGCCATCAACATCTGGCTCGCCATGCCACGCTGGACGTTACCCGGGTCAACAGTTACCTGCAAACCGCCCTGGATCGGCGCCTGTCGCTGGACGAGTTGGTCGATGCCACCAGCACGCTGTCCCGTTATCACTTTATTCGTGAATACAAACGGCAGACCGGACAAACCCCCATGCAGGCTTTTCAGCGCATCAAGGTCAGCCATGCCTGTTATTTGCTGGATATTACCGAGGAAACGGTGGTGCAGATCGCCGCCCGGCTTGGCTACGACGATCCCTATTATTTTTCACGATTGTTCAAGAAACAGATAGGGGTCTCGCCGCAGCAGTATCGCCGAGAGCGGGGACAATAAGACTACATCGGGCGATTTTCCCAGGTGAGGGTCATGATCTCGCGATGGGTCTCGCACTGAAACACATGGGCACAGCCATAGTAGCCAAAACAGAACGGCAAGGTGTCCGAGGAGTCCAGTTGCAACACAAACTGCATGGGTTGCTGACAGCAGGGGCAACTCGGGTATGCCACCCCCTCCACCCAGTGCGGCCAGCCAAGCAACTTGTCACCGGGGCGCGGGGCAGGGCGGTGTGAGTGCAGCAGGGCCAGCGTCCCCTCCGGGTGGCGATCGTTAACGGCAGCGGTTTCTTCACTGTCCGGGTAATCGGTCAAGGGAATCCAGCCGGTCAGGGCCTGCTCCGCGAACGCATTGGGCTGGTTGAGGGGCAGGGCGTCGAAGCCCTGGGCCTGATCCCGGGGAATCACCCGTACCAGAGACGCTTCGGAAAAGGGCAGGTGCGCCTGGCCCAGCACTTCGCAATCCTCGTCGCCGTTGATGCAGTAAAACACCTGCAATACGCCATCGCCGAACGGGGAGGCCGCCGGCAGATCACGGGAATCCAGCTGCACCATCAGCTGCATGGGCTCGTAACAGCAGCCACAGCACGGCCAGCTTTCATCCGGCTTGAGCAGCGGCAGGCCGCCGAATTTGGACATGGCACCGGGCACCGCCGGGCCCGCCTGGGGGCGCCAGGCAGGGCGGGAAAAGGAATCCAGTCTGAGTTTGATCTCTTCGGGCAGCATGTCACGTCCTCTTACGTCCGTGCCAGATTGCCCCTACGCCCACCAATGGCGCAATGAATGACTTTCAGAAGGGCGATTTTATCGCCCCAGTGGCGTGCAAATTTTATCCTGAGCGCCAGCAACCCTGCTGCTGAAGCGCCTTGCGCCGTCAGAATTGCTCCAGTTGCCACTGGGCAAAGGCCTGTTGCGCCAACTCCAGCTGCTCGATCAAGCGCTGTCGCTTGCTTGGGTCAAAGCGGCGGCGGGCCAGCGCTTGCAGGCTCTTCTGCAGGGCATTGCGGTCCCCACGGGATAACACGTCTAGCCAATGGCCATCGCTGTCGGTGACCACCAGCACATCTCGACCGGCGTGATTACGCTGGCTGACCTGATACCAGTGCACCAACGCCCGTCCCAGCACCACATAGGCGAATTGTGGATCCTTGAGCGGACCGTAGACCGCTTCGCGGAAACCCCCACTGAGCGGGCCCACTTTGACCTTGTTGAGCTTGTCACTGTAGAAATAACTGCCCGCCGCCCCCAACAAGCCGCCCACCAGGGCCCCGGTACCCAGGGAATGACCGAAGGTGACCGCATCGAGCCCGGCACCGCCCACCGCCCCCGCCCCGAAACCGGCGGCGGCCAGTTGCCCCTTGCTGATCCCCCATAACTGGCGGGTTCGCTCGCTGAACAGATCACTTTCGTCTGGCAGGGTCAGATCCGACTCTTCGCGCTGCAGCCGCCTGTGCAGGTAGATATCTTCTACCGCGCGGCGCTGGCGCTGCTCCCGCTCCCGCTGCCAGGCCTGCCAGCGCTGGCGCAGCTGCGGCAACAGGGGCCTGGCATCCTGATGCTCCCCTAGCCGGGCCGTTTCCTGATGGCCCAGCATGTCGATGAGAGCATCGGCGATCTGCTCCAGGGCCTGGTGGTCCCGGCCGAACTTCAACGCCTGCAGGTATTCCAGCGCCGCATCCAGGGTTTCGCGCCAGTTCGGCGCCAGTTCACCGAAACTTCGCAGCAGATCAAGGTGTTTTTCGAACGGCGCCCGCACCGCGTCAAAGCGCCGCACGATCTGGAAGTACTGGCCCAGGGCCGCTTCCCAGTCGGCACTGTAGTCGTCACTGCCGATCTGGTTGATCAGCGCCAGACTGGGCCGACCAGTCCAGCGCAGGATATTCATTTCCGCTTCGTGCTCGCGGTTGTAGGGCACCGACCCATCGACCACGTAGATAATCCCGGCGCCCGCCACAATGGGCCGCAGCAACTCGCATTCGTCGTGATAACGGGGGTCATCGCTATGCTGGTTCACGAACGCGGCCACGGTATCGGGGCGGTCGGACGCAGACAGGCTGTGCCCCTGCAGCCAGGCCAACAGCTTGCGCGGTCGCTGGAACCCCGGGGTGTCGATCAATTCATAGAGGGTGACGTCATCCACCTTCATGGGATAGCGGTGGCTGTCGCGGGTGGTGCCGGGCTCCATGGCGATGGCAATGGAGTCATTCTGGGCGAGGGTCGCCACCACGCTGGACTTGCCTTTGTTGGGGTGACCCACCACCGCGAAGCGGGGCAGGCTGTCAGCGGCCTTGCCGGTGTCGTTAGCGTCCATGGTCTGCATCAACCGGAGTATTGTCGGATTGGGCCTCAGGGGCACAGAGCAGGAGATGAGGGTCCTGCTGGCGTTCCACAAACCGTTGCCATTGGGCCTGCAAGCCGCGGTCAGTCAACGCCGCCCCCTCTTCATCAGCCAGCGGCACCAATGCCAGCAGGGTGCCTGCAGGCCACTGCTCGCGGGCATCCATAATGAAATCACTGAGCTCACCCGTGGGCGGTTCCCAGCCCCGCGCCACCAGAATCACTGGCTCCCGGCGTCGGCCCGCCTCACGCAGGGCCTCTGCATCCTGCTCGAGCGTGCTGTTGCCTCCGGCCCGTAATTGCCGGGGCCCCGGCCCTCGACTCAGGGTCCCCGCCACGGCACCTGAGCGCATGCCGGCACCGGCCCAGTGAATCAGGGTGCTACTGGCAGGCAAGGGCGACAGGGCTACGGTGGCCTCTGCCGGGGCCCTCGGCGCCTCTTCTTCACCGCGGGTTTCCACCCACGGAGTCTCGAACCGGTACAGCAGGGGGGCATAGCCCGGGTGCCGGGCCAGTGCCCGTCGGGCCTGCCAACGCACCTGCAGACCCGCCAGCACCAATAACACCAGTCGAGGCAGCAGCACGTAGCTGAGCCACAGCATCAACACAAAGGGCCACCAGGTGCCCAACAAGGCGGGATCACTGACTGCCCCCTCGCTGTTGAGGCGGTAAAACTGGGAGGCGGAGACCAGCGCCTGGCTCGGCACAGCCTCTGGCCACAGCGTCTGCCAGGGTTGGGCCAACAGACTGACCAGAGCGTGATAGCCCTCGGCAGAGGTCTGCAAGGTAGTACTCCAGCCAAAGGCCAGATCCTGTACCACCACCATGACCAGCAAGGCCAGCAAACCACTGATGGCAAACAGCAGCCCACCGGTATGGGCGATACGGGCAGACAGGGCAGGGCGCAGCGAGGCCAGTGGGTCGTCATCCGCCTGAGCACCGAACAGGCCGCGCCAGGGTTGCCAGCCCAGCCAGGCCTGCACACTGGTCAGCACCGCCAACAGGCATTGCAGGGCGACCAGCGCCATCAGCAGGGTCAGGTTGATCTGACGGCCACCGTCGTACACCAGCAACCCCAGCATGAAGGCGGCCCCCAACACCGTGCCAAGGCCGGCAAACACCCAACGGGCTTGCCGCCAACGGCGCAGACGGACATCCGGGCCGGAGTCACGACGCTGGTCATTGAGCGCATGGAGCGCCTGTAGCCACGCGGGCACCGTCAGCGGCTGGCGTTGCTCCTGTTGCTGCTGGGCAAAACGTCGGTCACGCCGGTGCAGGAAGGCCTGACCTTGTTTCTGGTCACGCCGGTACTGGTCATCAAAATCCAGCAACCGGGTCAGGGCTCGACTCAATCGCGGCCCCGCTTACTGGCCGCTGGCGGGCGGATTTTGCTGTGGCGCCGGGCGCGGCACCTCCGGATTGAGCTTCGGTGAAGTGTATTTCACCGCATCCTGACCACAGGCCATGCAGGCGTTGCCGAACTCCCCCAGAATGCCGCCGTTCTCGTCATAGCCGTAGGCCGGGCGGTAATCCTGGGTACACTGCTGCGGCGGATCTTCCGGGCAGCTTTCCGTATCTGTCGGCAGGCCCATGGGGTAATCCGTGTCGTATTTGTGGGTACAGCCCGCCATCAACAACACAAGGGCAGGCAAGGCCAGTGCAGCAGCTTTCATCAAAGCATCTCCTGAATTCATGAGCGTTCTGCCCCAAGCATAGTCAAAGCTGACGGCAGACGCATGTATGATGAACCGGATTTCTCGACTATTTTTCCCTTTCTGTCCGTTGTGGAGTTTTCATGAACGCCTCCTCCCCTCTCGACTGGCGCACCCTGCCTGCGGCCATCTGGCGCGGGCGCACCGCGTCACTGCGCCCGGTGCAACATCCCGACCCGGTACGACTGGATGATCTGCTCGGCATCGACGAACAAAAGCGAAAGATTATCCAGAACACCGAGCGCTTTCTGGCCGGCCAACCCTGCAACCATGTGTTGCTGTGGGGCAGCCGCGGCACCGGCAAGTCGTCCATCGTCAAGGCCCTGCTCAATGCGTATGCCCCTCGTGGCCTGCGCGTGATCGAGGTAGACAAGGATGACCTGCACGACTTGCCGGAAATCGTCGATGACATTCGCGATCGAAGCCAGCGGTTCATCATTTATTGCGACGATCTGTCGTTCGAAGACGGCGAGAACCAATACAAACATTTGAAAAGCGTACTGGAAGGGTCACTGGAACTGCCGCCGGAAAATGTCCGTATTTACGCCACCAGCAACCGCCGACATCTGTTGCCGGAATACATGAAAGACAATGCGCAATCACAGGTGGTGGGGCGGGAAATACACCACGGTGATGCCGTGGAAGAAAAGATTTCCCTGGCGGACCGTTTTGGGCTGGGGCTGAGCTTTTATCCAATCAGCGAGCCACAATTTTTCGAGATTGTGGATCACCTGTTCGGTGAGATTGAAGACCGCGAACAGCTCCACATTCGTGCGCGGCGCTTTTCCATTGAAAAGGGTGTGCGCTCAGGGCGCACCGCACGGCAGTTTTATAATCAGTTTGTGGGGGAATTTTAAGAGCAGCTGCGAGCTATGAGCTTTGAGCTATGAGGAAGCCCCTGCTTTGATGAAGCCGCTTTTCCGGGCTTTTCACTCGAAGCTGTTAGCTCAAAGCTCATATCTCGTAGCTAGATGTGATTTGCCGTCGCGTCGCAGATCGCATCCAGGGCCGCTTTCGCCGCGGGGATTACTCCACCCATGGTGAAAAAACCGTGGACCAGCCTGGGGAAATCCAGACTGCTGACGGACACGCCGGCCTCACGCAGTTTTTCCCCGTAAGCCAACCCTTCATCGCGCAGCGGGTCGGTGGCAGTAATCAGCAACGTCGCCGGTTGACCGGCCAGATCCGGGTTACGCAGGGGCGACACGCGGTAATCCTCGACCAGCTTTTCATCCTGTATGAAGTGGCTACGAAACCAGGTCAGCAACGGTAAGTCCAGACCAAAGCCCTGCCCCAGGTTCTGAATCGAGGGATGCGCCAGGGCCCCATCGGTAGTGGGATACACCAGCACTTGCAAGGCCGGCACTGGCAGCCCGGCCAATGCCGCCTGCTGGGATACGACGGCACTGAGATTGCCCCCCGCGCTGTCGCCCATTACCGCCAATCGGGCCGGGTCCAAGCCCAGCTCGGCCGTGTTGGCCAGCAACCATTGCCAGGCGGCGAGGCAATCGTCAGCCGCTACCGGTGACGGATGTTCCGGCGCCAACCGGTAGTCGACACTCAGCACCACGGCACCGGTGCGCTCTGCGATGTAGCGGCACACCCGGTCGTAGTCTTCCACGCTACCAACAGTGAACCCGCCGCCGTGGAAGAACAGGATGGCCGGCGCCAAGCGGGGCGCCTGAGCCGGACGATAACGCCGCACCAGCAAGCTGTGTCCCTGCGCACCCGGTACCTGGTGATCCACCACCACCGGCAAGGGCCGCTCCGCCACATCAAGCAGCTCAATGACCTGACGGTACAGCGCGCGCGCCTGACCTACTGTGCCACTGTTGAGGGTGGGCTTGGCACTGCTCAAGGCCAGCAAAAAACGGATACGCGAATCCAGATGAGAACGCCCGAGAGTCTCCAGCCCGGCAGACAACCGATCCAGCACCGGCCCCGGCAGGGCCATCAGGGCCTTCAGGGCAGCGCGCTCAAATACTGCGGAATTCATGATGTCTCCTTGGTCATGTTCAGCGGTGTCAGAAATACCACTCCAGCCCACCTTCAATGGCTTTTACGGTGACCGGATCTTCATAGGTGTATTGCATGTATTGCAGACTCAGCCCCAGATTGAATTCAGTGCGAATGCCGACCCCGGCACCAAAAGCAAAACTGAAATAATCACGACGGGACACCTCATTGCTGCATTGCGCCCCCTGGCACGTCACCGTATCGGTCTTAACCCGCACAGCGGCACCGCCAGCAAAGGCTTGGGCATAGAGGGAATCCACCATAGGCAGGGCCACTGGCAGCTTGAACGGCAACCGGAAAGTGCCCAGCAAGGCGCCGACATGATCCAGTGAATAATCCACCTTGTCTGCCGTGCCTTCCGTGCGGAACGTATCGCCGGACGGTGCTGCGCCAACACGAAGCTCGACCCCCCAGTTAGGGTCCATCATGCCACCCAGGCGCAGGTTCACACCGGTGGGCGTCATGGTGTCATCGATCTTGTCTTCCTCGACCGTGAAGTGCCCCAGGTTACCCGCAATGTAGCCATAACGCTGGTCCTGATAGTGAGCCACAGTGTCGGCCCACAGCGGAGCACTGAACAACAACCCCAAAAGCATCCAGTAACGCATGCGAGATCTTCCTTTTGTTATTGTTTGAGTACGCAATGGTTGCCTGTTATACCATTGCCGGAAGGCAGTGTCTGTTCCCAGGAAGTCGCCATGTCCGTTTACACTCCGCTCTCCCGACAACAAATGTCCGCGCTGCTGGCCGACTACGGCTTCCAGCTGGTGGACTTTCGTGGCGCCAGCCATGGCATTGAGAACAGCACTTTTCTGATTGAGGCCCGTGACCCGCAGGGTCAACCCAGCCCGCTGGTGCTGACCGTATTCGAGACGCTGGAGCCAGACGCGCTCACCCCCTACCTGGAGCTGCTCGCACAACTGGCCGACCATGAGCACCTGCCGGTCCCCGCCCCCCTGCCCGCCCCTGACGGACACTGGCAATGCCGGGTCGCCAATAAAGCCGCCGTCTTGATGCCGCGCCTGCCCGGCGACCATGATTTTGCCGTTGATGCCCACCGCTGCCGCCAGGTCGGAGCGCTGCTGGCCCGCTTGCATCAATGTCCGGTGAACACCCTGGCGCCACTGCCCGGCGAGCGCGAACGGCTGGCTGGACTGACAGAACAACTCCGCCACCTGCCCGATCAATGGCAGAACGCCGCCCGCGAGTGTCTGACGCGCTGGCAGGCAACCCCTGCCGGCCAAACCCTGATCCATGGAGACCTGTTCCGCGACAACCTGCTGTGGCAGGACGGCCAGATAAGCGCGCTACTGGATTTCTACAACGCGTGTCTGGACCACCCGGAATATGACCTGGCGGTAACGCTCAACGATTGGTGTGTGGACGAGGCAGGCAAACCTGTGGCGGCACGGCAAACCGCCTTGCTCGACGCCTACCGGGAGCAGGGCGGAACCGTTGATGACGCCCGCCTGACCCTGGCCCTGCAAGTGGCCGCCTTGCGCTTCTGGCTGTCACGACTGGCCGGACCGGTAGCGGAACAGAGTGAAGGGCAGGGCAGCAAGGACCCGGCGGAGTTTGCACGGATTTTTGCCTGGCGGACGCAAGGTCTCGATTGATTCTGCCTTCATCGAAGGCGCATCGCTTGCCGACTCTCCCTCCCGGTCAGGTCAGCGTGTCCCCGCCAGAATCATGTGATTCAGGTGAGCCAGATAATCCTGCTCCTGCCACAGCCAGTCATAGTCCGGTGAGGCCAGCGAGGTGGGGGTCATGGCTTCAACGCCCTGGGTCAGGGCATTGACCACCATCATTTCGTGCAGATCCGCCCAGCCCGTCGGCATGCTGCGCAGCCCCCTTGGCTGACGGACAAAGCCGTTCCCCAATACCGGGCTAAGCCGCCGCAGACGGGTAAAGGCCATTCGCCGCTGCAATTGGTCTTCCAGCCGCCGCTGCCAGTGGTTGCCTGCCGCATCCAGCAGCACCTGTTTCACCGGGCTCGCCAGACGCCCCAACAGCCCGGACATGGGCATGGCCTCACCACTGGCAAGCCGATAGCGCGGGTCATCATCCAGCCACAGGCTGAAATCGAGAAAATCCAGCTCGCTGGTATCAAGCTGACGCAGCTGCTCGCTGAGCGCGGTGGTGGTGCTGAGCCCCACCGGCACAGAGGGAAACAGGGCATGCAACGCCCGTGGCACATCCAGCAGATACGCCTCCAATCGCTCGGCAGCGGTGGGCGACCAACGAGACGGCAAGCCACGCTCCGGCGAACGATTGAATACCCGGCGAGTCACTCCGTGGGCCGCCGGCAGAGACGGGAACTGATAGCAGAAATCCACCCCTGCCACGTCGTCCAGATAACCCCATTCCTGAATCAGCGAGAGGGTATCGCTCCACACCGCCACATAATCTTCCGGGCGGCGGACAAAGGAACGGCGGGCACGGCTGTCATTAATGAAGTGGCTGCTGAACCAGAGTTTCATGCCCCGCTCATGGGTGGACTGCATCAGCTGCTGCAAGGCATGGCGAATCTTCACTTCCACCGGCGGACCCGAATTCGGCATCAATTCGCAGCGATCCAGATGGATGCCATTTTCCGGGGTTGCGATCAGGTGGGGGCAGGGGTCCACGCGCAACGCGTTGAACCCGCGCAGCTGGGTGTCGTCGAGCACACGCTCCAACGAGGCAAAGGCACCGTCGCGCAAGTCGCGGTGCAACAGCCAGGACAAATCCCAGCATGCCATTGCCAACGGTTGAACCATGTGTATCCCTCGTAGAAAGCGAACCAGCATACCGGTTTCCGAACCGGCCTCAATGGCTGAGCTTCCTGTTATCGGCGAAATGACCCACCTTGACATCCCGGACCGGGAAAACATTCCCCTTTCAGGGGGCGGCAGCTATGATTCCGGACATGAAAAGACTAATAACAAGTTTGCTGCTGGCACCAGGCCTGAGCCTGGCCGCAGAACAATTGCCCGATACGGCGCCGCCTGATGATCAGGCCCCGCAAACCCGCGAGTCCGGCCCGGCGACCCCGCTCAATGGCGAGGAGCTGGAGTCGCTGTACCTGCAATCTCCGGTGGAGCTGGACACCAGCGATGAAAGTCAGGGGCTCAACGCCATGAGCAACGAGGCACGTTTTCTGGAAAACGAGCAACAGGAAATGCGTCAGCGGCAAGCGGAAACGGCACGGCCACCTGCCCCCCCGCCCAGTGACACACCCCCACCGCCACCGCCAACACTGATCCCGATCCGGGATTTGTAAGCGCGCTCTGCAGGGTTACCCCCGACTGAGCGCCCCGCTCAGGGACCAGCTTGCAGGCAACGCTGAAAACCGTCAGCCAGGGTGTTGAGCCAGGGGAGGTAGTTGAGCGACGGCTGGTCTCGCCCCAGGGGATCCAGCGCCACCGCCTTACACTCCGGGCAGAGCCTGTGCAGCATGGCGGCACGGGCTTCCGGCTCCACGATCATGCAGTGCAGCTTACGGTCACGGATCTCCTGGGCCAGCGCCACAAAGCGGCGGCTGCCAGGCCCCGCATCCAGCTGCTGACTCACCTGCAACGGCTCGGCCAGCCCCACTACCGCGCTGAAATACCCCCAAGGCTGGTGATAACTCAGCCAGTCCGTAGACGCATAGGGCCCCAGTTGCTCACGGAGCTGCCCCAACGTCAGCTCAGCCTGCTGCCGCCATAGCCCGGGCTGCCCCTGCTGCAATCCTTCGGGCATGACGCTGGCCACCGCTTCCGCCAGCAACTGCATGTTCTTTATCGACAACCACAGATGCGGGTCCAGATTGGCATTGTGATGCGCGCCATTCTCATCGTGGTGGTCATGATCATCATGGCCATGCCCATGATCAGCGTGCCCACCTTCCCGACGCTCCACGTTCGCCAGCTCCAGTAGCGCCACCGACACCCTGTCGCGACGCGCCACCAGCGGCGCCAGCGGCGCCTCCACACCGGCACCCACCCAGACCAGCAAATCCGCGTCACGCACTTGCATGACCTGGCGCGGAGACAACGCCAGCTGATGCGGGTTCTGGTTGGCCTGCAAGAGAGTGACCACCTCAACCTCTGGGCCATACAGACTGCGCAGCAGCTTGGCCAGCGGCTCCACACTGGCCACGATGGTCTGGCTCCAGGCCGGACCGGCAACCAACAGCAGAACAATCAACCCCAAACAGCGCATAGCGTCATTCACTCTCAGACCTTTGCTGTCAGCCCCCTGCCTGAGTGCCGCCAACAACGTTGTTTACCGCCCGCTTCGTGCAGGCGAAAGGGCAGCAGTATATCATTGCGCCTTTGTTCTTCGGGCGGGTTTCTCATGTCGGAACCACTGGTCAAGGTTGAGTCGGTCTCGGTCACCCTGGGTGGCACCTCGGTGCTATCGGAGGTGAGCCTGAATCTGGCGCCCGGCCGCATCACCACGCTGATTGGTCCCAATGGGGCAGGCAAGAGCACCCTGGCGCGCCTGGTACTGGGTCTGGTGACCCCGGATCAGGGTACGGTGGTGCGCCGGCGCGGCCTGCGGGTCGGCTACATGCCCCAGCACCTCAATATCGACGACAGCCTGCCTCTCACCGTGGACCGCTTCCTGTGGCTGGGCGCCAGCGGCCCCAGGGCGCCAGCGGCCCCACCGCCGCCCGCCGTGCCGCCCTGGAACGGGCAGGTGTCGCGCATTTGCGGCGTCGTGCGGTGCAGAAGCTGTCTGGCGGCGAAATGCAGCGGGTATTGCTGGCCCGGGCCCTGCTGCGCAAACCCGACCTGCTGGTCCTGGACGAACCGGCTCAAGGCGTGGATGTGGCCGGCCAGAATGCCCTCTATGGGTTGCTCAAGGATGTCCGAGACGAACTGGGCTGCGCCATCCTGCTGATTTCCCACGATCTGCACCTGGTGATGGCCGCCACCGACGAGGTGATCTGCCTGCAACGCC
This sequence comes from Alcanivorax sp. MD8A, assembly GCF_002888555.1. NCBI lineage: Bacteria > Pseudomonadati > Pseudomonadota > Gammaproteobacteria > Oceanospirillales > Alcanivoracaceae > Alcanivorax > Alcanivorax sp. MD8A. The sequence goes on from NZ_AQOQ01000003.1 coordinate 13,591, forward strand.
ATGTGTGCTGTTCTGGCAGCCCGGAAACCGTCAGCCGGGACCCGGCCTACCACGAGCTGTTTGGCCCCACTGCGGGCACGCCGAACCTGGCGCTCTACACCCACGATCATGACCATGACCATGATCTGCATGGCAATGCCCACCATCACCACGACCACGAAGGCCCCTGCAACCATGATTGAACTGCTGCTCCCTCCCTTGCTTGCAGGGCTGGCCGTGGCGCTGGTCTCTGGTCCCATGGGCGCGTTTGTGGTGTGGCGTCGCATGGCCTTTTTCGGCGACACCCTGGCCCACGGAGCCTTGCTCGGCGCCGCCCTCGGGCTGGCACTGGATATCAGCCTGTATGTGGCGGTAGTGGCCATGTGTCTTGGCCTGGCCGCCGCGTTGACCGCACTGCAACATCAGCGCCAACTGGCCAGCGATACCCTGCTCGGGATTGTGGCCCATACCACCCTGGCACTGGGGGTGATTGCCATCAGCCTGCAAACCGGCATCCAGGTAGACCTGTTTGCCTACCTGTTCGGTGATCTGCTGGCCGTGGGCTGGCAAGAAGTGGTCGGGCTGTGGGCTGGTGCGCTGGTGATTCTTGCCATGATGGTGTGGCAATGGCGTGCCCTGTTGAGCATCACTGTCAATGAAGAGCTGGCACAGGTCGAAGGGGTCGCGGTGCAACGCACCCGCCTGTTGCTGATGCTGCTGCTGGCGCTACTGATTGCCGGCGCCATTCGTACCGTCGGGGTGCTGTTGATTACTTCGCTGCTGGTCATCCCCGCTGCCAGCGCCCGGCGTTTGACGCACACCCCTGCCCAGATGGCGATCGTCGCCAGCGTCCTCGGCACCCTGTCTGTGCTCGCCGGGCTGACGGTGAGCTGGTTTGCCAATACGCCCGTGGGGCCGTCGATCGTGGTCGCCGCCAGTGGCTTGTTTATGCTGACGCTGTTGCGCAAAACCTAGTAGGAGCGTCGCTGGCGGCGCGATTCCAGACCAGGATCAAAAACGTTTCCACCGCAGAGATCACGGAGACCACTGAGGAAAGCCATTGTTTTGACTCAGTGAACGCTATGTCCTCTGTGGTAAATCTGCCTTTAACAACGCAGGCGATCGCGCCGCCACCGAGCGTAGCGAATAACCGACGCTCCTGCGGCGGGGCATTTTGCCGGAGCATGAATGAGTCTGTCGCTTAACCAACGCATCTGGATGCTGGCCTGGCCATTGCTGCTGTCGAACCTGACCGCACCGCTGCTCGGGCTGGTCGACACAGCGGTGGTCGGCCATCTGGAACACCCTCGCTATCTGGCCGCGGTGGCGCTGGGCGGCAATTTCTTCATGTTCCTGTACTTCTCGTTCAATTTCCTGCGCATGGGGACCACCGGTTTTGCGTCCCAGGCCCGTGGCGGGGGCCGGGACACCCGCGTGGTGCTGTTACGCGGGCTGGTGCTGTCCTGCGCACTGGGGCTCGCCCTGATTGCCCTGAGCCCCCTGCTACGCGAGGCCGGCCTGTGGCTGTTGGGCGGCAGTGACGAGGTGCAAGGCCTGGCGCGCGATTACATCGATATCCGTATTCTGGGTGCCCCTGCCGCACTGGCCAATTTCGCCCTGATCGGCTTTGCCATCGGCACCCATAACACCCGGGTACCACTGAAAATGACCGTGCTGATGCACAGCACCAATGCCCTGCTGGATGTGCTGCTGGTACAGGTGTGGCACTGGGATGTGCGCGGGGTTGCCACGGCCAGCGCCATCGCCGAGTACGTGGGCCTGATTGGCGGGCTATTCTGGCTACGTCATGCATTGCGTTCGCCATCGCAGCCCGAACCGGTATGGCGGCTCAGTGCGCTGCTGGCGTTGATGAGTGTGAACCGCGATATCTTCATTCGCAGCCTGGCGCTGCTGACCGCCTTCTTTTTCTTTACCGCGCAAGGCGCCCGTTTGGGGGATACGGTACTGGCCGCCAACGCCGTCCTGATCACCTTTCTGCTGATCCTCAGCAACCTGCTGGACGGCTTCGCCAATGCCGCCGAGGCGCTGGTGGGGGAAGCACAGGGCAAAGGAGATCACGCCGGATTTCGTGAGGCCGTGAGCGCCACCGGGCGCTGGACCATTGGCTGCGCGACCCTGGGCTTGGCGAGCTTTGCGTTGGGCGGCGCCCCTTTGATTGGGTTGCTGACCGACCTGCCCGGGATCCGTGATACGGCCACGGCATATCTGCCGTGGGTGTTGCTGTTGCCACTGACTGCCAGCGCCGGCTTCTGGCTGGACGGCATCTTCGTCGGTGCTACCTGGGGCGCCGCCATGCGCAATACCATGCTGGTCTCGGTGGCCCTCTTTTTCGCCATCTGGGCGCTGACCCAGCCCTGGGAAAACCATGGCCTGTGGCTCACCATGAACGCCTTCATGGCCGCCAGGGGGATGTGTATGGGCTGGGTGCTGTGGCGTAACCACCGCTAGCCGGCGGCTACATCCTTGCCGGCAGATTTGTTCAGGTACATACGCCGGTCGGCAGACTTGAGCAGGGCATCGGCATCTTCGAAATGATCGGGCCCGGTCTGCACCACTCCCATGCTGATACTCACTTCCGGCAACCGCTCCGCCAGCAACCGCCGAATCCGCTGGCAATAGGCGGCCTCCGCCTGCTCCTCGGTGCTGTTGGCCAGCAGCACACAGAACTCATCACCACCATAACGAACACAGGTGTCCTCGCCCCGTGCCGTTTCCAGCAAGACCTTGCCCAGCTCCGTCAGCACGCGGTCTCCATAGGCGTGGCCGCGGCGATCGTTAAGCCCCTTGAAGTCATCGACATCCACAAATATCAACGAAACTGGCTCGCTGCGCCGCTGCGCCGCCTTGACGGTCCGCTGCAGGGCTTCATTCAGATAACGGCGTGTTGTCAGCCCGGTCAGTGCATCAGTACGCAACTGGCCATTGCGCATGGCAACCGTTTCCTCCAGGGCCCTGGCATATTCTTCCGTGCGGTTTTTCACTGCCTCGATTTCAGAAACCAGGCTGAGAATATAGGTTTCAAACACCAGGGTGACGTCAAAATAGATCAGCTTGTCCAGTGCCACCAATGCCCGCTGCAGCTCGAGCCCAGACTCCATGGCGTCATTAAGATTCTGCACCAGCAACCGGTGTAACAGATATACCGCTGACAGATAGAATTTGGGTTCCACACCAATGCGCTTGTGGACCAGTCCAATCCTCAAGCGGTTATTGGTGTATTCAAGGTCATAAGCGCCGGAAAAGAGATCCATGATATAACGACGCTGGGCGGTTTCCAGACGCTCAAGAGTGTCAGAATCCCCAATCAGTGATGCAATATCCGGATTGCTGGTCTGAATGCCGTAGAAGGTTTCAACAATGTCATCCAGACGGCGTTCGATATGATCCCGGCAACGGAGCAGCGCGACCACATCCTGATCATCAAACTCCAGCAGCCGCTTTCGTGCACCGATATCCATCTCGGTGATACGCATCTGTTCCAGAAGGGTTTTCATATTGGAATGCATGCACGCTCCCTCGCCCCAAACAGGCCATCCTGGCCCCATACAAACATGACGGTGATGTCAGCATAGTACCCCGTTGTCCGAACATGACCATAGGACCAAGGTGAAACTTGTCCTTAAGGGGCAGAGCTGAGGATGAACAGAGTTCAGAAGCAGTGAGAGACGGAACAATCGCAGGAACGTAAAGGGGGGGCAGAAAACAGGGCCAGCGACAGGCCAGCCCTGGGGAGCACTTAGCGCTTGAGCGCGCCATCCTTGTCGAGCTGGCTGGCGACACTCTTGGCGTAACCTTCGGCGCCACTCTTGAGGCTGTAGGGGTTCATGCTGCGCGACTGAGCCTGCCACACCGGCTTTTCAGTTGCCGCACTGTAGAGCTGGGTCTGCAGGTAGTAGTCCGTGGCGTTCTGGTAATAGCCCGGCTGGTAGATGGCGCTATAGCTGTAGCCCACATAGGGGCCATAGCCAAGGTACATCGGCGCAGAGGTCATCGGCATATAGTCCACGGTGGGGGGAACATACTCATCCCGCTCCTGGGTTTTCAGCAGGCTGACCACCATCACCCCGTCGGCACCGCTTTCCTTGACGGCCGCTTCCACCTGCTGGCGGAAGTCACTGGCTTGCTGGCGCTCACCCGCCAGCGTCTCTGTGGAAAGACTGGTTTCGATGGCGCGCTTCTTCAGGCTTTTGCGCACCTGCTGCTCCACGGCAGCCGAGGTCACCGCGGTATCTGCCAGCACCACCACATACAGGTGCTCAAAGGCCGGGCGCGGTTCGCCGGTTCGGGTCTGCCAGGTGGATTGCGTTTCGGTGGTGGTGGCACAGGCTGCCAGCATCAGTACGGCAACGGCAACAAATACGTGTTTAACCATCTGCATGGTGAGTCCTTCGTTATGCAAGGGAGTGCCTGACAGGGTAATGGGGCAGCGGCGACGGGCCAAGCAGATTTACACTTTGTCCTGGATCTGGCCCCAGGAAGAATGGGGAAGTGATGCTCCGGATCCTCTACGAAGAGAGCGCACCGGGTCCACTGAAGGGGCACAGAGGGCGCTCTTTACACCCTCTGAGGGAATTCACGAAAGCCTTATTTCTTGCCACCAGGCATGATGAATTTCATCAACGTCATGAACCACATCAGCTGACCCGGATCGCCTTCGATCTTGATATCACCGGACTGCATCCCTTCCATGAACGCCATCTGGTTCTTGCCGGCCTTTTGCAGGGTATCGAAGGCGTAGCCCGCATCCTTGAAGTTCAGGGTCACAGTGGGTGCCGGGTGAATCCCCCCTTTGGCCTCGACCTTGCCCGGGGTGAATTGGAACCAGCGCGCCGGCTTACCGTTGAAAGTCCGCCATTGCATGATGACATTGCGGTTTTCCAGCTGCTTGCGGAAACCTTCGTTACGCCACGCCAACCAGCGCAAACGCCACCCGAGAACCAGCAACACCAATGCAAACTTCATGAAAATTCCTTCTTCAAGGTAAAAGCTTCAAGCCTTAAGCGACAAGCTGCAACACGGTGATGGGCCATGCAAACTGAATACCGCATCTACCGCGCCCGAAACGCGGGAAAGGCCTTGTCGTTTGACCTCCGATCGATCCCGCGCCTTGTAGCTCGCAGCTTGTAGCTTGTGGCGACTAAGGCATCACCGCCGGCAGTTCCTTGTTGAGCTTCATCTTTTCCTTCACCGCATCTCCGGTGAGGGCATAGCCCAGCAGGTTACCGTCCTTGCCGCGGAACAGGGCCTGGACCGTGTTGCCATCGGCTTCCACTTCCCAGTCGCCTTCGCTGCCTTCCGGAGCCGGGCACACCACCACCGGGCAGGCCGGGGTCTTGATGGTGACAGGCATCACGCCGTAGCTGACATCGGTGGGCTCACCAGCCAGAGTCTTGGCCAGAGCCCGGGCCGACGCCATCAGCGGCAGCACGTAGGGCAGCACATGGCCTTCCACTTCGGCACAGTCGCCCAGGGCAAAAATATCCTCGGCACTGGTGCGCAGTCCCTTGTCGGTGAGGATGCCACGGTTGGTGTTCAGGCCCGCTTCCTTGGCCATGCCGATACGCGGGCGCAGGCCGATGGCAGACAGCACCACATCGGATTCCAGCTTGCTGCCATCAGACAGCTCGGTCACCAGCTTGCCACCGTCACCGTGGTGCACCGCCTTGGCCAGCGGGCCAAAGTGGAACTGCACACCCAGATCCTGCAGGCCGCGACCAACCGCTTCAGAAGCGGCTTCCGGCAGCAGCAAGGGCAGGCAGCGGCCCATCGGCTCAACCAGCTGTACCTGGAACCCACCGTTGGACAGGTCGTTGGCAAATTCACAGCCGATCAGACCACCCCCGAGAATGGTGATTGTCTTCTTGCCCTCAATGGCCGCACGGAATTTGGCGTAGTCCATCAGGTCGTTGACGGAGAACACCTCGCCAACCGCGTTGCCTTCCAGAGGCGGAGTCCAGGTATCGGCACCCAGCGCCAGCACCAGCTTGCTGTAATCCAGATGGTCATCGGGCAACAGCACACGCTTCTTCTGCGGATCGATTCCGGCCACATGGACACCGGTGCGCACATCCACATTGAACTGCTCGGCCACCTTTTCCGGTGTCGCCATGCACAGGTCATCGGCGGTCTTTTCCTTGGTAAAACCGGCGGACAGCATGGGCTTAGAATAGTTACGGCCGTCGTCTGCAGTGAGCATGACGATGGGCGTTTCCTTATCCAGCTTGCGGAATTCCTTGACGGTATTAAAGCCGGCGAGGCCGGTGCCGATGATGACGATGGGCTGCATGAATGATCCTTTCACTGTTCAATGGACGGGCGGGGTGCGCGGGCGCTCAGAATGCACTGATGCCAGAAGAGATCGGGCGGCCCCTGCCGGGGCCAGACCTCAGTGGAATCAGATTTCCACCATCTCGAAGTCTTCCTTGCCCACACCACAGTCCGGGCAAACCCAGTCTTCCGGCACGTCGTCCCAGGCGGTACCCGGGGCAATACCTTCGTCCGGCAGACCTTCGGCTTCGTCATAAATGAAACCGCACACTACACATTCCCACTTCTTCATGGTGAACCTCATCGGATTGAAGTAAGCACTCGCTTACTCTGCTACATACAGGGTGTATCTCGGGGGTCGTTAACCTATCGGGGCAGCGCCCAAAAATCAATGACACTGGGCGCTGTCATATTCGGTCGGCCCGGCCGGTTTTCGCCCACCATTGCTGGTGAGCGGTCCCGCTTGCTCTCTGCACAACCATGGGCCATAGTCCGCCGGCCTGAAGCCCGGAAGATGCCATGCTGCCTGCCGCCCTGCATCCTGACAGCCTTTGGCGCCCGCTGGAACAGCTGGTGCTGCCCCCGATAATCCGCGACTGGATGGCGGATCCCGACTCGCTCACTCGCCGGCTATCCCGCTACGGCGCCTTCCGTGTCGTCCCCGGCTTCCATGCCCATGCGGTTCCGCGGGCCGATGAACGGCAACTGCTGGCTCTCCCTGCCCGGCAGGTAGCACTGATTCGCGAAGTCACCCTGATGCTGGATGACACCCCGGTGGTCGCCGCCCGCAGCGTGCTGCCGGTCACCAGCCTGACCGGCGCCAACCGCTCACTGGGGCATATGGGCAGCCGCTCACTGGGGCTTGAACTGTACAAACGGCCCCTCTGTCAGCGCGACCAGGTATGGGCAAGGCTGGCCTCCCCCGGTCAGGACCTGCCCGCCTGTTGGGGCCGCCAATCCCGCTTCATCAAGCGTGGTGCACCGCTACTGGTAGCGGAGTATTTCCTGCCGGCGTTGTGGGAGAAGGTGGGAACAGAGCTGCAAGCGACAAGCTTCAAGCTGCAAGGCGCGGAAGACGGCCCGATCTGACCGGCAGACCAGGGCTTTTAAAGGTCCATCGCGGATTAGCCGGAAAACAGGTTGTGTCAGGCGTCTGACGTTCGACCAAGCCACGCAAGTCTACCTCAAAGCTGTGAAGACCTTTTAGGTTATTCGCAAGCAGACGGCCAAGAGCGCAAGGACGGCTTTTCTCTGTGGGCCCAGTGCTCTCTGTGGTGAAAACGCGTTTGATCCAGACCAGGAATCGCGCCGCGAGCGACGCTCCTACGGCAATTCGGGAGGAGTCAATCGGGCTTTTCCCTCAGTGATCTCCGTGACCTCTGTGGTAATAACGCTTTTATCTTCTCAGCTTGAAACTTGCAGCTTGTCGCTTGAAACTCTTTTCGCCCCTGACAACTGGATGTCCCATGTTTGCCTTTGTTGAAAACCGCTATCCCGCCCTGTGGCCCTACCTTCAGCTGATGCGCCTGGACCGGCCCATCGGCACCCTGCTGCTGCTGTGGCCGACGCTGTGGGCGGTGTGGATTGCGGGGGCCGGCACCCCCAGCCTGAAAACCATCGTGATCTTCTTCCTGGGGGTGGTCATCATGCGCGCGGCAGGCTGCGTGATTAACGATTTTGCCGACCGGGATTTCGACGGCGACGTGGAGCGCACCCAGGGCCGCCCGCTGGCCACTGGCGCCATCAGCAGCAAAAAGGCGCTGGCACTGTTCGCCGGGCTGGGACTGCTGGCCTTCGTGCTGGTGCTGTTCCTCAATGAACTGACCTTCTGGCTGTCCTTCGGCGGCCTTGGGCTGGCCGTGCTTTACCCGTTTACCAAACGCTTCACCTTTATGCCGCAGCTGTTTCTGGGGGCCGCCTTCAGCTGGGCCATCCCCATGGCCTTTGCCGCAGAAACCGGCGAGGTCCCGGAAATCGCCTGGCTGCTGTATGTGGCCAACGTGGTATGGACGGTGGCCTACGATACCCAGTACGCCATGTGTGACCGTGAAGACGACCTGAAACTGGGCATCAAGAGCACCGCCATCCTGTTTGGCGATGCAGACCGGCTAATGATCGGTGCCCTCCAGGGCCTGACACTGCTGGCTCTGGTCATGGTCGGCCACCGCCTGGGCTTCAGCTGGCCCTGGTACGCCGGCCTCATCGCTATGGCCACCACCTTCCTCTATCAACACACTCTGATCCGCTATCGCGAACGCTGGCCCAGCTTCCATGCCTTCCTGAACAATCACTGGAGCGGGGCGTGTGTGTTTGTGGGGTTGTATTTCCAGTACTTTTGAGTGACAGGCTCCAAGCTGCAAGCTACAACGCGGGTCAGGGTTTCAGGTTCTGCCATGCCGTGCCCGCGCTGAAAACGTCAGGCGATGCAAACGCCGGCAATACAAACCGGTTACCTGTTCTTTCCCGCCCTGAATCGCGGCGCCCTGGTCAAATAGGTGGCTCCTCCATAAATCCGCGTTGTCGCTTGTAGCTTGCGGCTTGCATTTCCCCCACATCCGGCTCAACTTGTCATACGCATGTCATAAAAGAGCAATCTAATAGGGCACCAACAAAAGACAGACAGGCGAAGGAAGGAAGCCATGTCCCGTAACCGAATTTTGATTGTTGATGACGAGCCGGCCATTCGTGAAATGGTCGCTGTCGCTCTGGAACTGGCGGATTTCGATGTACTGGAAGCCGAAAATGCCCAGCGCGGCCACGAGATCATTGTCGACGAGCGCCCGGATCTGGTACTGCTGGACTGGATGCTGCCCTCCGTGACCGGTATTGAGCTGGCCCGCCGCCTGAAGCGTGATGAGACCACCAATGAAGTGCCGATCATCATGCTTACCGCCAAGAGTGAAGAAGACAACAAGGTGCAGGGCCTGGATGTAGGCGCCGACGACTACATTACCAAGCCGTTTTCCACTCGCGAGCTGATTTCCCGCATCAAGGCGGTGCTGCGTCGCTCTTCCAGCGCTGCCGCCGAAAAGGCCATCGAAGTGGAAGGACTGTGCCTGGATCCGGTCAGCCACCGCATCAGCGCCAACGACGAGCCGGTGGATATGGGGCCAACCGAATACCGCCTGCTGGAGTTCTTCATGAGCCATCAGGAACGGGCCTACTCTCGCACCCAGCTGCTCGATCAGGTGTGGGGTGCCAATGTGTACGTGGAAGACCGCACCATCGACGTGCATATCCGTCGTTTGCGCAAGGCGCTTGCCCCCTACGGATTTGACCGCTTTATCCAGACCGTTCGCGGTACCGGCTATCGCTTCTCGGTCAAGGCCGCCAAGGCGAGCTGATACCAATAATGTGTTAGGGTGCGTTAGCACTCAGTCTGACCCCACAAGGGCAATCATGAAAGCCAGCCTGGCCAAAGAAGTTAATCGTATTGCCGGCCTGATCGCTCTCGCCGCTCTGGCCGCCCTCGCCGTTGGCCATATCTGGCCACTGCTGGTGGGCCTGGTGGGTTACATCTTCTGGAGCACCCGGCAGCTCTTCGCCCTCTACAGCTGGCTGGTCCGCGATGACCACACCGAACCGCCCGATAGCATCGGCCTGTGGGGCGAGTTCTATACCCGACTCGAGCACCTGTTCCAGAAAGAACGGCGCGCCCAGGAAAACCTGCAAAGCATCATTCACCGGGCCCAGCAATCTGTGAACGCCCTGGAAGAAGTGGTGATCCTGATTGACCAACATGGCTACCTGGAATACTGGAATGCCGCCGCAGAGCGTTACATGGGCTTCAACGCCAGCCAGGATTTGGGGCAGCCACTGACCAATCTGATCCGCCACCCCAGATTTACCGAGTACCTTCACCTTGCTGATTTCCGTGAGCCTCTGGAAATTCCGTCGCCGGTAAACGACAACCGTATTCTGCAATTCAGGGTGACGGAGTTCGGCGTCGGCGAACAGCTTCTCATGGCACGTGATGTCACTCGGCTCCATCACCTTGAACAGATGCGCAAGGACTTCGTTGCCAATGTCAGTCATGAGTTGAAAACGCCACTGACTGTTCTTAAAGGCTATCTGGAAACCCTGCTCGACACCGTGCCCGAAGAACAAAACCGGTTGCGCCGTGCGTTATCGCAAATGGAAAGCCAGTCCGATCGCATGGAAGCCCTGGTCACGGATTTGCTGCTGCTGTCGAGACTGGAAAACACCGATGCCGATAACGATCGTCAGGCCGTCGCGGTGCATGGCATGCTGAATCGCATGCGCGAAAACGCCCTGGCATTAAGCGCCGATAAAAAGCACCAGATTGAACTGGATGTCCCCACTGAGGCCCGGCTGGTCGCTAACCCGGCCGAACTGGAAAGCGCCTTTGGCAACCTGATCACCAATGCCGTGAAATACACCCCCTCGGGCGGGCTGATCCAGATTCGCTGGTGGCAGGACGAAAAAGGCGCCCACCTGTCTGTTACCGACAACGGGCTGGGCATCGACCCCGCGCATATCCCCCGGCTAACGGAACGCTTTTATCGTCCCGACAACAGCCGGGTTACCCAGACCGGCGGCACCGGCTTGGGCCTTGCTATTGTCAAACACGTGATGATTCGCCATAACGGTAAACTCGACATCAAAAGCGAGCTCGGCAAAGGCAGCACCTTCACCTGCCATTTTCCAACGGAAAGGCTGGTAAACCGGCCCACTGCGGTAGCAGGATAACGCCGTTGCCTTCTGCCTCATCTGCCGCCGCAACATCGACAAAACAAAAGACGCCAGCAGGAAACAAGATGAAAAAAATCTGCGTTTATTGCGCATCCAGCACCGGTAACGATCCTGCTTTTGGCGCTGCAGCCCAAAGACTCGCCGAGGCACTGGTCAACCACGATCTGGGGCTGGTCTATGGTGGTGCCAGCGTCGGCATCATGGGCGCCCTGGCCAACGCAGTCATGCAGAAAGGCGGTGAGGTGACAGGCATCATCCCCCAAGCCCTGTTACGCCGCGAAATTGGCAATCATCATCTGACAGAATTGCAAATCGTTGACTCCATGCACGAACGCAAAGCGGCGATGGCGGATCAAGCCGATGCTTTTATTGCTTTACCCGGAGGCATGGGCACACTGGAAGAACTGTTTGAAATTCTCACCTGGGCGCAACTCGGTTTTCATCACAAGCCGGTTGGCCTGCTGAACGTCAATGGTTACTACGATCACCTGGTGGCATTCCTTGCCCACAGTGTCGACAAGGGCCTGCTCAAGCCAGAGCACCGGGAGCTACTACTGGTCGACGACAATGCGGACGCTCTACTGGAACGCTTTGTTGACTGGAAATCTCCCCCATTGGAAGCCTGGCTGGAGGCAAGTCATCAGCTGTAAGAACCTTTAGCGAGCCCTGACCATGCTTAGGGTACTGGCCACCCCAAGTAACAGCGTGCTCTCCAAATCGCAAAATATAAAAACTCGTTAAAGCACTAACTGTTCCACGGAAGTGTCAACACATAAGCGTCAATCTGGTACCACATTCATTACGGTGAGGATATTCTCATGCTTGGATGGGCACTGACGTTTTTTATTGTTGCCATTATCGCTGGCGTACTCGGGTTTGGAGGCATTGCCTCTGGCGCCGCCTCTATCGCGAAAATTATCTTTTTCCTTTTCCTGATACTGCTGGTGATCAGCCTGGTCGCCAACGCCTTGCGGGGTCGAGGCCCCAAAGTCTGACGGTTCACGAAAAATGGGCTGACCATGCCTGCAACGCCACCAACTGATCGGCGATCAGGGATTTTGTCTTGTCGTCGGTCAGGTTGCCTTGCTCGTCACATTTTTCGTGTGCGCTCGAGACAAAGACTTCGGGCTTGTTAAGCAGGTAGGCATCCAACCCCACCAGTATCTGCCGCAGATGGTATTGGCTTCGGCTGCTACCCATTCCGCCCATGGACGCCCCCATGATAGCGGTGGGTTTACCCGCGAAGACTTTGTCCGGCACCCGGGACAGCCAGTCCAGCGTATTCTTCAACACGCCGGGAACGGAGTAATTATATTCCGGTGTGGCAATCAGCAGGGCATCGGCCTTCTGCAGTTTTTCTGCCAGCGCCAACACTTCGGCAGGGCGTTCCTTGTCATTATCGACATCGCCGTTGTACAAGGGGATGCTAGAGATATCGACGATCTCGATATCCATGCCTTTCGGGGCACAATCAACGGCAGCACGCACCAGGCCTTGATTGAAAGATTGCTGTCTGAGACTGCCTGCAATGGCGATAACTTTCATGGCTGACATTCCTTTGAACGCGAGAAAGTGAATGGGTTGATGCTCTTTGACAAACCTTGAGGAGTCAACCCGATTTCCGTGAAGATTCAGCATGGGATGCCCGTCGTTTATCCCGTGCCTTAACGACAATCCAAGAGGAAAATCCGTATGGACCTTTTACGCATATTGATTGCCATTCTACTCCCGCCCCTTGGCGTTTTTCTTCAAGAGGGCCTGGGTAAGCATTTCTGGATCAACATTGTCCTGACCCTATTAGGCTATATTCCCGGGATCGTTCACGCGGTATGGGTGATTGCATCACGCTAAGGAAACGCGGGTAAGGCCGTTCCCGGTGGCTCGGCACGAGCCTCGCCAACGGGAAAGCCTTTCCTTTGATGGCTAGAGTTGTGACGGTTCAGCAGTCAGGGTGCCATTGCGATAATCACTCAGGGCCTGATTGATTTCTTCCTGGGTGTTCATCACAAAGGGGCCGTACTGGGCAATGGGTTCTCCCAAGGGACGACCTGCCAGTAGCAGCAGCCTTGCACCCTCACGGCCCGCCTCGACCGTGAGTTGATCACCGTCAGTGAGCGTCGCCAGGTGATCCTGCTGTACCGTTTCTCCTGCCACGGTTATCAGGCCTTCAAACACATAGACAAAGCTGTTGTAGCCCTGAGTGACCGGTACAGTCAGCGCTTCTCCCGGACGCAGTTTCACATCCAGATACAACGGATCGGTGCTACCGCCTTTCATCGGCGCGGTCAGTAATTCACCCGCCACCGTAACTTCACCGGCAATTGCCTTGATCTGTCCGCCGCTGGCCAGGTCCAGGCGTGGCATCTCTGTATCCGCCACATCCCGGTACCCTGCCGCGGTCATTTTTTCTGCAGCAGGCAGATTGATCCACAGCTGAAAGCCACGCAACAGACCGTCTTTTTGTTGAGGCATTTCTTCATGAATGATGCCCCGGCCTGCCGTCATCCATTGCACACCACCCTGCGTCAGATCCCCCTCGTTACCAAGGTGATCCCGGTGGCGCATATGTCCTTCCACCAGGTACGTTACCGTTTCAAAACCACGGTGGGGGTGCGGTGGGAAACCGGCAATATAATCATCTGGATTCTCCGAAGAAAAGGCATCCAGCATCAGAAACGGATCCAGACGCACCATGGGGTTATAACCCAGCGCCCGTTTCAGGCGAACCCCTGCGCCATCGGATGTATCCAGTGCGCGAATCGTGTTGAGAAGGGTGCGTTCCATGGGAACCTCCTGTGCAAAGAAGCTACGAGCTATCAGCTTCGAGTTAACATCAAAATCTTTTCCTCATAGCTGATCGCTCACGGCTCACAGCTAGTCGCTGATCTTTCTCTCCCCCAATCGCTCACGGTCATGGGGAGTTTGCCAATCCAGTTGCGGTCCGATGGAGATGATCCCGTGGGGGTTCACCGTCGGATGGCTGCAGAAGTAGTGATGGCGGATGTGCGCCAGGTTCACGGTTTCTTCCACGCCGGGCAGCTGGTAAATATCTTTTAAAAAACCCTGCAAATTCGGGTAATCGCTAATGCGTTTTCGGTCACACTTGAAGTGGGTGACGTATACCGGATCGAATCTCACCAGAGTGGTCCACAAACGAATGTCGGCTTCTGTGAGGGTGTTACCCACCAGATAGCGCTGCTCGCTTAACCTTTGTTCCAGCTCATCAAGCCTGTCGAACAGCGTCGTGACAGCTTCGTCATAGGCGTCTTGACTGGTGGCAAAACCACTCTTGTACACGCCATTATTCACATCGTGATACACGCGCTCGTTAATGGCATCGATGTCGGCCTGGAGTGCATCCGGATAGTAATTCCCCGGCGTGGCACCCAATGCATCAAAGCTGCTGTTGAGCATGCGAATAATGTCTGCAGACTCATTGCTGACAATCGTTTCGCGTTGCGTATCCCACAACACGGGCACTGTGACACGGCCGCTGTAGCGATCATCGGCTTTCAGGTAAAGCTCATACAGTTTGCTGAAGCCGTGCAACGCATCGCCAGTCGCACCGGCAAAGTCATCGCGCAACTCCCAACCGTTTTCCAGCATGTGGGGGTGGACCACCGAGACACCGATGTGGTCTTGCAACCCTTTCAGTGCACGCACGACCAGGGTGCGATGCGCCCAGGGACAGGCATAGGACACATACAGGTGGTAACGCCCACTTTCCGCCGGGAAACCCTTGTCCCCACTGGGGCCCGCACTGCCGTCCGCCGTCACCCAGTGACGGAACTGACTCTCAGAGCGTTTGAAGCGGCCACCGGTGCTTTTGGTGTCGTACCATTTGTCCTGCCACTGTCCATCCACTAACAGTCCCATGATGCCTCCTGATCGTTGCCCATGACGTTTTCGGTGTAGAAACCTCGAGCCTTATCCTGCAATCACGGACTTCGCTTCCTTCATCGCGTTTTCTTTGGCCTCATCACCCATATTCAGGCCTTCCGCATACACCAGCTCTACAGACGTGATGCCAACAAAACCGAAGAACAATTTGATGTAGGGGGTCACGGTATCGTTATCGGTTCCCGCATACAGCCCCCCTCGGGCCGCCAGCACCGTTACCGGCTTGTCTTCCAGCAAACCCTGAGGGCCATTCTCGGTATAACGGAAGGTAATACCGGCACGGGCCACGTGATCAATCCAGCTTTTCAGCTGGCTGGGAATGCCAAAGTTGTACATCGGCAAGCCAAGCACGACATGATCCGCGGCTTTCAATTCTTCAATCAGCGTCAGGGAAAAATCGTCCACCTGTTGCTGCTCGGCAGTACGCTCTTCGGCCGGGGTGAAAAAGGCACCGACACGCTCTCCATCCAAGTGTGGAATCGGCTGTGCAGACAGGTCACGCACCACCACGGTTGCTCCCGGATTGGCTGCCTTGAGCTGCTCCACCTTGGTATTGACCAACGCAGAAGAATTGCCGTTATCACCGAATACACTGCTTTTAATAACCAGAATGTTCATGTCTGCCACTCCTTGTGAAATTTGGGTACGACCCGGTGTCGAATCGTTATGGGGCTATTGTGATTTCAGCTGATCCGATATAAAACGGGACAAATTCGCACGTTTAGCTCAGGATTTTTGATATGTCAGCCAAAATCACGCTGGATCAATGGCAAGCCTTGCTGGCCGTGGTCGACGAGGGCGGCTACGCCAACGCCGCCGAGGCCCTGGACAAGAGCCAGTCGGCCATCAGTTATGCCGTGCAGAAGATCGAAACCGAGCTGGGCGTGCGCGCCTTCAGCCTGGAAGGCCGCAAGGCCAAGCTCACCGAAACCGGGCAAATGCTCTATCGCCAGGCCAAAGTGCTGGTGGAAGAGGCGGAGCGTATCGAGAGCACGGCCATCCAGCTGAGCCAGGGCTGGGAACCGCTGGTGCGGGTCGCCGCAGATGCCCTGTTCCCGCAGCACTGCATGCTGACCGCGCTGGACGCCTTTGCCCAACAGAGCCCTCTGACACGCGTCGAATACAGCGAAACCGTGCTGTCCGGTTCTGATGAAGCCCTGCTACGCAAGGAAGCCGATGTGGTGGTGAACGCCCGCATCCCCCCCGGCTTTGTGGGCGAACCACTGATGCGGGTGCGCTTTCTGGCCGTGGCGTCTGCTGACCATCCGCTCAATCAGGTCGACACCCTCACCCACGAGGACCTGCGCCAGCATCGCCAGATCGTGATTCGCGACTCCGGCAGCCGCCGCATTGATGCCGGCTGGCTGGGCGCCGAACAGCGCTGGACGGTATCTCATACCTCCACCCGGATTGCCGCGATTCGCCGGGGGCTGGGCTTCGCCTGGATCCCGGAAGCCGAAATTGGCGATGGTCTGGAAACCGGTGCACTCAAGGTCCTGCCGCTCAAAGAAGGGGTAGAGCGCTTTGTGGACTTACACCTGATCTACGCAGAGGGCCAGTATGCCGGCCAGGCCGCACGCTATCTTGGGGAACAGATTCATGCTGCCGTGGCCAAACCCTGTCCAGGCGTCACCGTTTCATGACGTCATCGCCGCTATACTGAACGTTCTTTCGCCTGAAGGAGACAGCCATGCGCTTTATCGCCCCCACCCTGGGCCTGCTGATCAGCCTGCTGCTGACAGCCTGCGTCAGCCCGGTGGTCATCGACCGCCAGAGCGACGCCAATCTGGCCAATCTTCAGACCTACCGCCTTGTCAGCCAGGACGAAGACAAACCCCGTGAACTGGATGACCAGCGTGCCCGCAGCGCCCTGACGCTGTCGCTGGCTGACAAGGGGCTACGCCCCGATGACAGCCAACCAGACGTGGAAGTAAAACACTTCTTCAAACGCCAGCAACGCTTCGATGGCTCCACCCTGCAGTTCGGTTTTGGCTTCACCCGCAACAATGTGGGCCTGGGTGCCAGCACCCCAACCGAAGGTGAAATCACCGAGGAATACAAACTGGTCGTGCAACTGATCGACCCCCAGAGCAACAATGTCCTCTGGCAAGCCACCAGCCGGGATGAGCTTTATGACGAGATGAGCAGCGCACGCCGTGAAGCGCATATTCAGCGAGCGGTGCAGGACATGTTCAAGAGGTTCCCGTAATGCCGTTGCGTGCGTGGTTGGCCAGCCTGTTGATGCTGGCCACGTTGGGCGCTCATGCCAGCCAGGCGAACAGCGAAAGCCGCGAAGGCGCCAGCATGGATTCCTTGCTTGCACGACTGGAGAACAGCAGCTGGGTCGCAGAAGGCCCCGCGAAGCCGCAGCGGGTGGCCTATGTATTTACCGACATGGCCTGCCCGTATTGCGCACAGTTGTGGGAAAACATGCAGCCACTGGTGACCGATCCCGCCAACAAGCTACAGGTGCGACACATCATTGTCGGCATGATCAACCCCAAGCGCAGCTTCAGCCAGGGTGGGGCCGTGCTCGCCGCCGACAACCCGGCCGCCGCCCTGGCCCTGCATGAATCCCGCTTTGAAGCCGGCGGCATTGAACCGCTGCTACCCGTACCGGCAGCGATTCGCAGCCAGATCCACAACAATACGGGCCTGATGATCGGGCTTGGCCTTGGCGGCACGCCCACCCTGGTATTCGAAGATCGACAGGGGCAGTGGCGAGTCGCGCCGGGGGTCGTCAAACCCGACGCCCTGCGCGATGAAGTGTTTCAGCTGGAAAAACCGAAGCCCTGAACCCAGGCCAACAGGCGCTGCTCCAGCCAGTAGGGATTCCCCGCGCCGACAAACCCTACATGACCACCGTGGTCACTGATTTCTGCCGTCACCGCGGGGCCCAGCTCCTCACGGCGAGGCAGGGTCTCTGGCGTCATGAAAGGGTCGTCCCGATTCTGCATCAACAGGGTAGGGGTGCGTATCCCTTGCAGACGCGGCCCCGCACTGCACTGGGCGTAGTAATGACTGGCGCCGCGAAAGCCGTAAAGCGGGGCAATAATCTGATCGTCGTACCGCCAGAACGAACGGATGCCCGACATGTTCAGGCGATACAGCCGCTTGGCTTCCGCCGGATTGACCTGATCCAGATGTCGCTTCTGGTTGTCCAGGTAACCCAGCAAGGCCTTGAGCAAATGGCCGCGATACAGTCGTGACAGGCCGCGGTCCAGCCGGTTGGCGCACAGGTCCAGGCGCAACGGGGCGCATACCGTCGCCACCCCTGCCAGGCGACCGGAATCCCGATGGATCAACCAGTTGAGCAGCCGGCTGCCCCCCAGCGACACACCAATAGCGATACGATGCCCGGTGGGATCCTGGTGGAACACATGCTCAATCACGGCGTCCACATCATCGGTTTCCCCGGCGTGATAGCACAGGGCCGTGTCATTGGGGCCCTTGGCCCCGCGGCTGTTGATTGCCACTGAACGGATACCGGCGCCGGCCAGGGTTTTCTGGATACCGCGCATGTAGTGCGAGTCACTGCAACCGGATAACCCGTGCAGCAGTATCACGGTGAGGTGCCCCGGGCCATGTCGGGGACCGGCCCAGTCCAGCAGCAGAAAATCACCATCGGCCAGATCCAACCGCTCACTGTGACGCGCCACCTCCGGCAACGACCGGCCCAACGGCCCCCACAGGGTTTGCAGGTGCGCATTGCGCAGCCACAGAGGGGGCCGGAACGCAGAACGGACAATCTCGCCCATGTTTTACTCGCTTGATAGCAGCCTGTTTGACCGGCGCTATGGTAGCCTTTTGCTTTCCGCCCTGGCACCTGTTTAACGGAGAATTCATGGCCCGCCGTTTTTTTGATGATCAGCCATTCAGTCACGCTGTTGCCACCGAGCTGGGCGCCAATGCCAGTCACCATATTGGCAAGGTGCTGCGCATGGCGGTCGGTGATGCCGTGACCCTGTTCAACGGCCAAGGCGGCGAATGGTCGGCGCAGATCACCGCCATCAGCAAAAAAAGCGTGACGGTGGAACCGCAGGTTTTCACCGCCGACAACCGGACCCCGCCCCTGAACGTGACCGTAGCCCTGCCCATGATCAAGGGCGACCGGATGGATTATGCCATCCAGAAGGCCACCGAACTGGGCGCCGCCACGATCGTGGTGCTGGACACGGAACGCTGTGAAGTGCGCCTGAAAGGCGAGCGAGCCGACAAGAAAATCGCTCACTGGCAACAGGTGGCGGTCAGCGCCTGCGAACAATGCGGCCTGAATATTCCCCCGCTCATTGAGGGGACCGTGGAGCTGAAACACTGGCTGAACCGAGACTTGCCGGATCTTCGCCTGATCGCCCACCCGGGTGAACAACCCTTTGATCCCGGGGTGCTGTCCACCACCCAAAACCTGGCACTGCTCACCGGTCCGGAAGGCGGGTTTTCGGACGACGAACTGAACGCCGCCCAGGCCGCCGGCTTTACCCCCTTCGCCCTGGGTGAGCGGGTATTGCGGGCGGAAACCGCGCCCGTGGCGCTGCTGGCGGCCCTCTGGGCCTGGCGAGGATAACCCCCATGCGCGGCCTCACCTTGCCCATCGCCCTCGGGCTGGCTATCGGCTATTTCGCCGGGCTTTACAGCATCACCCATGAATACCACTTTTCTCCCTTTCTGCTTGTCAGCACCGGATTGATCAGCCTGTGCACCCTGATCATCTATGGTCTGGACAAGCGCGCAGCACGACGGGAGCACCAACGCACGCCGGAAAACACCCTGCATCTACTGGCACTGTTCGGGGGCTGGCCCGGCGCACTGGTGGCACGGCCATTGTTTCGTCACAAGACCCGCAAGCAGCCCTTTGTCGGCCTCTTCTGGGGGACAACAGTGGTTAGCCTGTTAATGCTTGGCAGCCTGCTCTTTAGTTCACCACTGGCCCCCGCCAGAGACTGGCTCGATGAGAAAGCCCTGCAGTGGCAACTGGACATCCAGCAGCACCTCAACACTGTTAACCGTTAGCTTCGCTAGCCAATAACCGCTTTGAATGCACCTTCTGTCACTGCAACTGGCAGCACCGCCCCCTTCTGCGTGATACTGAATGAACCGCGCTGATGGCAGATCGCCACTAGCGGGTACCCTGGCCAGGAGGCCAGGGCATTGCAGAGAGGGAAGGCATGCGACTACCGGAAGATGTGGAAACCATCTGGCAACACCACGGCAAGCTGGCGGCTATTCGCTATTTGCATTCGGAATATCAACTAGGCTGGCGCTACGCCACCCTGTGCATCACCCGACAATCCCCCCACCTTGTTCACCTTGAGCCGCTGCTGATTGCCAACCGTTGGCACTATCTCTCGCTCACGGGAATGTTCGCTGTTGGCATCGCTCTCGGTTACTGGCTGGACCACGCGTTCTGACCCCGCCTGCACCCTGAGGTATGATCGCAATTCATAACAACGAAACGCTCAGGGAGATTTCACATGGAACCCACCAGTCCCATTCTTGCCCCCGTCGTGACACTGGTTGCCTGGTCCATGGTCATGTGGCTGTGGATGTACCTGACCCGGTTGCCGGCCATGAAAGCCGCCAACATGACCCCCGATCCCCAGGCCCCGCGCGGGGAGCAAATGAACACCCTGCCCGCCAACGTGCGCTGGAAGGCGGACAACTACAATCACCTGATGGAACAGCCCACCGTGTTCTACGCCATTGCCTTGTCGTTGGCGATGCTGGGACAGGGCGACGGTATCAACCTGACACTGGCCTGGACCTATGTGGGCATTCGCGTCGTGCATTCCTTGCTGCAAGCGCTGGTGAACAAGATTGAAGTGCGCTTCGTGCTGTTTTTCCTGTCGTCCCTGGCGCTGATTGGCCTGACCATCAACGCCCTTCGCACCGTGTTTTGATGCCGCTTCGGCACCCCCTGGTCTTGACCGCGATCGCCATGCTGGCCTTCGCGGCAAACTCGGTATTGTGCCGGCTGGCCCTGCACGATGGCGCCATCGATGCGGCCAGCTTTACGGCGGTGCGACTGGTTGCCGGTGCACTTACCCTGGTGCTGATTCTTGGCATTCGCCAGAACACCTGGCCGCGCCCACTTGCCTACGGCAATCACCGCTCCGCACTGGCGTTGTTTGTCTATGCGGCAGGGTTTTCCCTCGCCTATGTGCAGCTCGCAACAGGCACTGGCGCATTGCTGCTGTTTGGCGCCGTTCAGGCCACCATGATTGGTTATGGGCGGTATCGGGGTGAACGCCTCAATCGCTGGCAATGGGTAGGGCTTGCCCTGGCACTGGCCGGGCTATTGGCCCTGTTGTTGCCCGGCGCCACCGCACCGCCTGTCACTGCAGCCTTGCTCATGCTGCTGGCCGGCATCGGCTGGGGTGTCTATTCGCTGCGCGGCAAGGGCGCCGCCGATGCCACAGCCGAAACCACCGGCAACTTCCTGCGCTCCTTGCTCTGGCTGGCACCGCTGTTGATTATCGCCTGGCCGCAACACCTGCCCACCGGGGAGGGGCTGCTCTATGCCCTGTTATCCGGGGCGCTGGCCTCCGGAGCGGGGTACGCCATCTGGTATCTGGCCCTGCCTGCACTTGCCACCAGTACCGCCGCCACTGTCCAGCTTGGCGTCCCGGTTCTGGCAGCCCTCGCCGGCATCCTCTGGCTGGACGAATCCGTCAACGTCAGGCTGGTGATCGCATCAGTGGCCATTCTTGGCGGCATCGCCCTGGTGATCCGCGGTCCTCTGAGCGCCGGGGAAAACACGTAATGGCTTACGACACCGATCTGGCCGATCGCATCCGTGAGGCATTACTTGCCGTGACCGGAGCCCTGCCTGATGAAAAGCGCATGTTTGGCGGGCTTTGCTTTCTGATCGCGGGCAATATGTGTTGTGGCATCCTGGCAGAGCGGCTGATGGCCCGGGTCGGGCCGCAGGCCTATGACACGCTGCTTGCCAGCCCCGGTGCCGCCGAAATGGATTTCACTGGACGTCCCATGCGCGGCATGATCATGCTGGAAAGCGATGCCGTAGCGGACGAGGATGCTTTACAGGAATGGCTTGGCCACTGCTTCGCTTTCGTCCGCACCCTGCCACCGAAATAATGTCACGAGAGTTGCCATGCTGCAGATTGGTATTGTGATCTATGATGAAGCAGAAGTGCTCGATTTCGCCGGTCCCTACGAGGTGTTCGCTACCGCGGCACGGTTGTGCGGTAGCAAGCCCTGGTCGGTGTCACTGATCAGTGAACGCAAAACTGTCCGGGCCAGGGGAAGCTTCCCGGTACAAAGCCATTTCACTTTGGATAATCATCCCCCGCTTGACGTCCTGCTGGTTAGCGGAGGGGTGCATACCTGGGCAATGAACAACACCGTCTTGCTGGATTCGCTTCGCCGCGCAGCTCGCTCCGCCCAATGGATTACCTCGGTCTGTACTGGTGCTTTTATATTGGCGCAGGCAGGCTTGCTGACCCATCAGAACGTGACCACCCACTGGGAGGACATCGACGAACTTGGAACACGCTTTCCTGACTTGAGCATCAAGGAGAACGTACGCTGGGTAGAAGATGGGAACCGCATAACGTCGGCAGGAATTTCGGCAGGAATAGACATGAGCCTGCATCTGGTTGAAAAACTGCACAGCCGTGATCTCGCACTCAACACAGCGAAACAGATGGACTACTTCTGGGCATATTGACGGTCAGAACGGAACATCTCATCGGGAAATCGTCAACCTTGACCACGAATAAACGTTCTATTTTTTCTTCTTTTTTCCCTTGTTTTTCTTCTCTGCTTTTTTGATTTTTTTATCTTTTTTCTTGTTCTTTTGTTTCGGTTTTTTTATTTCTTTTTTGTCATTTTCGTTTTTATTTTTTGATTTTTTCTTTTTCCCTTTCTTGTCTTTCTTGTTGTTTTTTTCTGGGACAATAACAACATCGCTAACGGAGCCATTGCCTGAATCGCCACTCGGTTTTGACAACTCAAACATGGCCATTCCAACAGAACGGAATCGACGCACACAGTAACGGACCTGCCCCAGGGTCAAGCCAGATTTTTCAGCCGCTTGCGATTGTGTCACCCCTTGATTCAAGGCCAGCAAGGCTGCCGCTCTAGGACTGTCTTTTGACGACTTTTTTTGTAACTCAAGGCAGATTTCTTTCTGCGCATCTGTAAGCAAGGCCGCCATCATGATTTCTCCCGCTGTGAGCTTGACGTAATGCCAAACCCACACCTTAAGGGAGAAGAGAAAGAAAATGCAAAAAAGAAATTTTTTGTCAAAAAAGTGACATCAACTCTGCTGGCTCTCCAACATGTCAGCCTGAAGAATTTCGATCCAGTAGCCATCCGGGTCCTTGATAAAGGCCAGCCCTTTCATTTTTCCGTCATCCGGTCGTTTGACGAATTCCACGTTCATTTTTTCAAACCGCTCCGCCGCCGCGTACACGTCAGGTACCGTGATGCCAATGTGCCCGAATCCCTGGGGCTGCGCATTGCCGTCGTGGTAACTGAAGGCCTCATCATCTTCAGTCCCCCAGTTATGGGTTAATTCCAGCATGGCCTCGCGGGCAAAGGTAAACGTCAGGCGCTTGGCATCATCTGCAGGTACCTCACCGGCGTCTTCCTCGCTCAAGTAACCAAGAAAATACAGGCTGAATTGCATCTCCGGAAAATCAATCTTGCGCACCAGTCGCATGCCGAGCACACGGCTATAAAAATCCAGGCTGCGCTTGGGCTCCTTGATACGCAGCATGGTCTGATTAAACAGGTATTCCTGGGTCACCTCATCCGGGTGCTCGTGCAGGCCTTCGGCTTTCTCAAAATGACGGGACATGGGAGGCTCCTGAAAGTTGAAAGAGGATGAGTAAACAGGATATCGGGTTGGGCAGGGAAAAATGCAACCCATTGGAAATAGAGATGAGGAAAGGGGCGCTCTGAGCGCCCCTTGGGTGGGGCGTTACTGAGAGAGTTTCTTGATTACTGGCGGTTGCCAGCTGCCGTCGAGAATCGCTTGCTCACCCCAATAGGCGCGGATATACAACGAGAAAGTACCTTGCGGTGCCGGCAGCCAGTTACTCAGCTTGTCTCCATCGGGTTGGCTATGCCCTGCGTACAGCGTCAGGGAGCCATCCTCGTTCAGTTCCAGATCCTTGTTCTTGGTACCCAGTGAGTAGCGCTGCAGCTCATTGGGGTAGAACAGGTGCTTGTCGTTATACAGGGTCAGTGACCAGAAACCTTTTACAGGAGGTGTCTCGCCCTTGGCAAAGGTAATGCTGTAGAGGTTGTCACCGGTCAGCTGTTGGCCGTTGCCGTCGTTATCAGTATAGAAATACTGGGTTTCGTTCGGACGGTTGTCGAACATGTTGGAACGGGCTGTACCGGTGCGCATGGCATAGTCGATGCCCCAGTCAGCATTATTCACCGAACGGTTCCAGCCGTTACCTGCGGGTTTGCCGTTATTTTCCCATTTAAAGAAGTCAGCAATAACGGTTTTTTCTGTCTCCTTGGCGACCTCTACCAGAGCTTGTCTGATCTGTGGGTCTTGTTCGGCGGCTGCCAGTAGAGCACGAATGTTGGCATACAGTGCTTCTTCACCAGGCAGCGGAGGAACCTGATCCAGTACGGCAGGCAATTGGTCAAAGAATTTCTCAGGGGAGACCCACTTGGTTTCCCCGTCACTCTTGGGTGCAGGGAAGTGTGGGAGCTTGGACCAATCGGTGACCTTCATTTCGCCATCAAACTCAGACAGCGGGTAAACATTGATCTGGCTGATGACGGGTTGAATGGCTGCTTTGTCTTCCGCAGTAGAGTCCATAAAGGCCCGTGGGATGATATTGGCCAGCTCGGTGGAAGAACGGATCACGCGATTGATGCCGTCCGGGACTTCGCCTTCCCAGTTAGGGCCAACCAACAGGTAAAAGCCGGGTTCGGTGCCATAGGGCTTGCCGAGTTCTCCCACTTGGTCGGTGCGTTGATCGTAGATGGCATAGACCCAGAAACGATCGCCGAAATCGGGAACCTGAATAACCACGGGTTGCTTGTCCAGTGAGAAAAAGCCAAGGCCGTAGACCACATCCTGATTGGGGCAGGTGACGAAGGTTTCTGCCGGATCGATATAGTCGGAGAGCATCCCCATATGACCCTGAGGAGCCACGGGTACGATTCCGTTCATCAGACCCGGCTCCGGGGCCTGAGTGATGCCTGCCCGCCGGTTGGCCTGGTTTACCATGGGCCAGGCCCATACATAGGCCTGAGCGGCAATCACTTTGGCATAGGAAAGTGGCATGGCGGCGTTAGCTTGGGGCTGACTAAGGTCCTGAAATGTAGTGGCAGCCGGCTTCGTCGATGGTGCAGCTGAGGTTTCGACTTTGTCATTATTACAACCGACAAGGGCGGCAGTACCCAATAGTCCAAAGGCGAGAATCGCGGGCTTCATTTTACGCTCCATGTGAAATTTTAGTTTTTTGAATCTATAGAAGCCTCCGCAGACTGGCCAGGGTTCATTGAGCAAGACACAACTTGCAGCACAGTTTGAACGCAGGCGTGTAACGCGCGGTAAAAAAGGGGGGAATGTGGGGAGTGTGTCGCGAAGACAATAAGCTTGCCTGCTGACGATGTTCGCGTGCAGGCAAGCTTCTACCAGAGAGAGATCAGCCCGGGGTTTTTTCCACGGTCTTGAGAACTTTCTGCAGGCCGGCCACAGCAGCGCCAATATCGCTCAGGCCATTGGGCAGCAGCATGGTGGTGGATTCCTTGGCCACTTTCTCGAAAGCGGCAACGTATTGCTCGGCGATGCGCAAGCTGACGGCTTCTTCGCCGCCGTCTTCACGCACGGCACGGCCTACCATCTGCAGACCCTTGGCGGTCGCCAGGGCGACCAGCTCGATCTGCTTGGCGCGACCTTCCGCCTCATTGATCTGCTTCATCTTCTCCCCTTCGGAGATATTGATCATCTCCTGCTTTTCCCCTTCCGAACGGTTGATCGCGGCCTGACGATCCCCTTCGGAACGGTTGATGGCGGCCTGGCGCTCCCCTTCGGATTCTGCCACCACCGCACGACGCTCACGCTCGGCCCGTACTTGCTTCTCCATCGCGTCTTTGATGGACACCGGCAGGTTGATATCGGCCACTTCATAACGCAGGACTTTGACACCCCAGGGCTGTGCGGCTTCATCCACCGCTTTCACCACTTCCATGTTGATTTCACCCCGTTCTTCGAACGTCTTGTCCAGATCAATTTTACCGATCACCGAACGAAGAGTGGTCTGGGCCAATTGCTGTGCCGCCAGCACGTAGTCATCGACACCGTAGCTGGCCGCTTTCGGATCGATGACCTGCAAGTACATGACACCATCAATGGACACTTCGATATTGTCCTTGGTGATACAGCTTTGACGGGGTACGTCACGAACAATTTCCTTGAGGGAGTGCTTATAGGCGACACGGTCAATAAAAGGCATCAGAAAATGCAGACCGGCATCCAGCGAGGTCTGGAACTTGCCCAATCGCTCCACCACAAACACCTGCCGCTGCGGCACGATGCGGATGACCATGAACAGCAGAACGACTGCACCAATGGCAATCAAACCGGAAATAATCAGACCTTCCATTTAACTTTCCTTGTGTCGTTGTCGGGATGAATTTAATTAGAGGCGGCGGGGTCCCAGGGTTCCACCGTGAGCCACAGGCCGTCGTGCTTGACGATCCGTACCATCTGGCCTGGCTTGAGAGGCTGGCTGCTTTGCGCCTGCCAGCGGGCGCCACGATAATTCACCGTGCCGGTTCCATCAGTAAAGGGATCTGCCACCGTAGCGCGCTGACCGATCAGCCCGGCGCTGTCTTCCTCACCTTCGTGCCGTTGCTCTTTCCCCATCAGCTTTTCGCTAAGCACGCGGCGAACAAAGACCAGCAACAACACGCTGATGAGCGCGAACAGGGTGAGTTCCCAGGTGGTGTCGTCGAGCAGACCGATAAACTTGAGACTGCCGACCACAATGGCGGCGATACCGAAAAAAATCACCACCAGACCAGAGATGGCGAACTCGGCGATGATCAGTGCCAGACCGGCAATAATCCAGTAACTGTATTCCGGCATTCCCGTGCCCTCTTTCTCATGCTTTTGGCTGAGTACGATAGCACAAATCCGCTGGCATGCAGCACTCGACAACATGAGAGATATGGGGAAGAGGAAAGCGGCAAGCTACAAGCTTCAACGCGGGAAAGGAAGGCGGGGCGGGTGATGCTGCAGGCCGCGATTCGGGAGAGGGTGCGAGTGACGAGTTTCGAGTCACTAAAAACCCAAACCCTGAGCCCGATTGTGCCTTTCGCAACTCGAGACTCGCTTCTTTGGAATCCTCACCTCGCCAAGGCCCGGATCGCCATGCAAGCATGAGCTCCTACAGCAACTTCGTTTTGGGATACAAAAAACCCGGCCGCATTGGGCCGGGTTTTCCTTGTAGCTTGCAGCTTGAGACTTGTCGCTAAATCAGTGCTGATGGCCACCGACACCGTGGGCATGCTTGTGGGCCTTCTCTTCGTCGCTGGCGTCACGGATATCGGTGATATCCACCACAAAACGCAGCGCCTTGCCGGCCAGCGGGTGGTTGGCATCCACGTCCACGGTCTTCAAGCCGACTTTCAGTACGGTCAGCATACGCGGACCTTCTTCAGTGCTGACGGTGACCACCTTGCCGGGGACCAGCTTGCCCGCATGCTTGAGATACTTGCGGGAGATTCGCTGGAACAGGGTATTGTCGTACTCACCATAGGCCTCTTTGGCCTCCACGGTGACGTCCACCTGTTCGCCAACCCCCTTGCCTTCCAGTGCCTTCTCCAGCCCGGCAATGATGTTGTTATAACCATGCAGGTAGGCCATGGGCTCACCGGTTTCGTTGGAGTTTTCGATCTCGCTGCCATCTTCGGCATTGAAAAGCTGGTAGTGCAGGGTAACAACCTTGCCGTTTTCGATGGTCATGGGATTCTCCAGAAAAATAAGACCGAATTACATATCCGCGTCCGGATGCAGACCCAGGGTCTTGCGATCCACCCCCTGCTCGATCTGCCTGAGCAAAGGCATGGACTCGCGATACCAGTTGCGTCGCCCCTGGGGGCTCCACTTGAAACGCTTGTAGGTCCACTGGTACTGCGCCACGTTACGATCAATACAGCGCTGCAATGCCGCATTCATTTCCGTGAGAATCGCGGTGCAATCACTGGCCTGCTCGATGTCAGGGGAATGCTCGAAATGGATATGGATATCCTTCACTCCGCCCTCGCCACGCTGGCAGGACACAATGAACACATGGGGCCGGTATCGTTGAACCAGTTTGTCGATCAGGGCGGGCGTGGGCACATCATACCCGAAGAAGGGAACACAGGGATTACTGCGGTTACCGGGATTATGGTCAGACAGAATACCCAGGGTACCGCCCGCCTTCATTGCCGCCAGCGCCTTCTTCACCCCCTGGCTGTTGGTGGGAATCAGGACCGAGCCGGTGCGCTCCCGCGCCGCTTTGACCATGGCATCCATCAGGGTCGCGGGGTGCGGCTGGTACATGATCAGGGTTTTTTCCGGGTCTGTCTTGTCGCCCAGATACAGGTTGCTGATTTCCCAGCTGCCCTGGTGCAAAGACAGTAACAGCACCGGGCGCTCACTGGCCGTAGCCTCAAGAAATGCCTGCTCGCCATGGATACGGGTCACCCGGCCAAGCGTTTGTGCCACCGGCCGATGCCAGACATGACTGAACTCGGTCAGGGTACGCCCAAGCTCCGCCATGCTCTTGCGTCCGATCCGCCGGGCCTCGGCCAGACTCATGTCCGGATGGGTGGCCAGCAAATTGATTAACACCACGCGGTAGGCACTGGCATAGCGCAATGGCACCAGTGTGATCAGGCTCGCCACCAATGCGCCAAAGGCAGTCACCAGCGGCAAGGGAAGCCAGGCAAGAAAACGGACAACCAGCCACAACCGGTGCCCCTTGTAGGATTTACTCATGGTGCTCATCAAATGTCAGGGTCTCGCCGTGCTGGGCGACCCGAAATGTCTCAGGGTTAATCTGTTGTTGTTGCAGGGCCGCTGCCAGTGCCTTGGGAGGCGCATCCATGGCCTCGTCTGTCAGGACAAAGGTGCCCCAGTGCATCGCCACCGAGTGGCGCGCCTGGATCTCCTGGTGTATCTGCACCGCCTCTGCCGGATTGATATGTACCGGCGACATGAACCAGCGTGGCTCATAGGCACCGATAGGCAGCAACGCCAGATCTACCGGCCCCAGAATCTCACCAATCTGTGAAAACAGCGGCGCATACCCGGTATCGCCGGCAAAATACAATGAGAACGCGGGAAATTCCAGACGCCAGCTGCACCACAGGCTACGATTATTGTCACCGGGCCCCCGGCCACTGAAATGCTGTGCAGGCAGACAGAACGCTTCGACCTGGCCATGAAAACCGCTCTGCCACCAGCCCAGCTCAATGATTCTTTCCACTCCCAGCTTACGCAGCCAATCGGCCACGCCGGTTGGCACAAACCACTGAATATCCGCGCCATACTTCGCCTGCAGAGCCGTTACCGAGGCCTTGTCCAGATGGTCATAGTGATTGTGGGAGACCAGCACCGCATTGATGGGCGGCAACTCGTCAATGGTGAGGGCCGGCGGCACCGCCCGTTTCGGTCCGGCAAAGGAGAAGGGCGAACACCGCTCCGAGAACACCGGATCGGTGAGCAAATTCCAGCCGTTGTACTGAAACAGAAAAGTGGAATGACCAATCCAGGTCAGCCTGGGCGTGTGGGCTGGCTGGGCCAGCGACGCCAGGTCCGGCTTTTGTAGCGGGAAAGCCTGATGACGGGGGAAGCGACCACGGGTATCCCATTGCCAGCGCAGGAAATCCTTCAGCCCGTGCTGCGGGGTAGGGTAGAGGTTGCGAAAACGCCCCCTGGCTGGCGGCTGCTGCGCCGCCATTGCCTGCAGCCGGTCACGATCGATCATGACAGACCGGCGACCGCCCCCTCGATGGCATCCAGATCGGGGATCACGGCCAGATCCCCACCAACCTGGATATACATGGACTCTGCCGGGCCGGTGTCCACCGGCTCTTCGACCGGATCATCCTTGCCGACTTTAAGGAGACGCGGAATCCCCTGCACGATCACCGCATAAAAGGGCGTCTTGCCGGCCACGGTATTGAGCACCGCAATCCGGGCATCCTGACCAATGGTGATC
Organism: Alcanivorax sp. MD8A; assembly: GCF_002888555.1. NCBI lineage: Bacteria > Pseudomonadati > Pseudomonadota > Gammaproteobacteria > Oceanospirillales > Alcanivoracaceae > Alcanivorax > Alcanivorax sp. MD8A. The sequence goes on from NZ_AQOQ01000003.1 coordinate 43,677, forward strand.
TGACCAGACTCGTTGAGCTTCTCGAAAGACACCAGCGGAATGTTCTGGTCACGCCAGCTGAGCCAGCCCAGCAGCCACTCCGGCCCCTGTCCGGGCCGGTCCGGCTGGCGCAAGGGGATTACCTCGGCCACCACAATGTTCGGCACCAGCCAGGGGCGCCCCTGCATGGGAATCAGCAAACTGTTGATGTCGGATGGCAAGCTCGCCATAAGCATTCCTCAATGGTTCGTGCCGGCCGCTAACCCGCCTGCACGTTCAGTTCTTTTCTTACCCGTTCTACCAGCTGCAGGGCAAGCTGTTCCGGGGAGCCACTGAAACTGACGCACCCGGTTTCACGCACCGAATCCGGCTGACTGCTCACCGCACAGGTGTCGGCACTCTGTGCCCAAACCGGACACCCCATGGCTGACAGCCTAGGTGCCGCGATGGCGCCGTCATTGCCCATCCCGGAAAACAGGATGGCACCACTGGCCTGGCCAAACCCCTCACCCACGTGCTGGATGACCTGATCAATGGAGGGCGCATAAGGCCCTTCCCAAGGCTGATGGGTAGACTGGATGCGACCATCATGGCGAAACTGTACCGCATACTCCACCGGGGCAATGGCCAGCTCACCATGACGCAGGGCTTCGCCGTCACGCCCTACCTTGCAATGAATCTTGTTATCGCGGCCCAGCACACCGCACAGCGTATCCAGAAAGCTGCCATCAATGTGTTGGGCCAGCACAAACGCCACCGGCAAATTGTCTGGCAGGCAATCAAGAAACACCTTTACTGCGGCAGGGCCACCGAGACTGGCACCCAATACCCAGACCCGCTGTGGCCGGTCCGCAGGAGCGATAGCCTGAAATTCCCGCGGCGCAGGAATTTGCTGACGCGGTGGTTTCGCCGGAATGACATCGAGGCGCTCTTCCACTGCCGGTTTGCCGATAAAGCTGACCAGCTTGGTCACCAACCGTCGCTCCCATTTCGGGTAGCGGGCATCGGTACGGGCCGGGGCCTGACCGTCACAAAACAGGATTGGCGCATCCGCCCGCTCAAGCAGGGTATCCAGAAACGCCTGCCAACGGTCCTCGCTGGACAGGTCGACCACCCACAAATCCAGGGCATCTTCCGAAAGCCAACGGTCTTCCAGAGCATCGGGCTCCGTGCTGACCACCACCTGATACCCCTGGCTTTTCACCGCACTGGAAAGCAGGTGGCCCTGCAGTGTGTCGTCGGCAATCACACCGACGCGGCCGGGCGCGGTCATTCGTTGTGACTTTCCTGCAACTCACCCAGCAGTTCACGGATGGTGTTGAGCAGTTCGTTTTCCTGGAAGGGTTTGCCCATGTAGCAATTCACCCCGATATCAAACGCCCGCTCGCGGTGTTTCTCACCGGTCCGTGAGGTAATCATGATGATCGGTACATCCATCAGGCGGGTGTCATGCCGCACATGGGTTGCCACTTCGAAACCGTCCATGCGTGGCATTTCGATATCCAGCAGCATGACATCCGGTTTGACGTCTTCCAGTTTGGCGATGGCGTCCATCCCGTCTTTGGCAGTAACCACTTCGTAGCCATTGCGCTCCAGAAGACGCGTGGTCACCTTTCTCACCGTTACCGAGTCGTCCGTTACCATCACCACTGGCGTCTCGCGGGCTGGCGCAGGCTCGACATCCGGTAGCGCCGGGGTTTCTTCCACCTCGACCACCGGCAGGGTCGGCACTTGAACGTGCGCTGCACGGATCAACGAATGGATATCGAGAATGATCACCACGGAGCCATCCCCAAGGATGGTGGCACCACTGATACCCGCCACACTGGCAAGCTGCGGCCCCACGGACTTCACTACCACTTCCCGGGAGCCCACCAGGTCATCTACCACAATGGCCACCGTGTGTTCGGTGCTGCGAATCAGCAGTACCGGCATGGGAGTGGTCTGGTTTTCCAGATGCGGGGCGCGGTTACCATGGACAAAGTTGCCCAGGTAGACCAATTCGTAATCCTGGCCTACGTAGGTGTACACCGGATTGTCTTCTTCAAAATAATGCTGCAGTTCGAAGGGGCTGATACGCACAATGCCTTCGATCTGATTCAGCGGAATGGCATAGGTATCTTCCGCCGCTTTCACCATCAAGGCGCGGTTCATGGCCAGGGTGAAGGGCAGGCGAATAATGAAACGCGTGCCTTGCCCCTTGCGCGAATCAATGGTGACCGAGCCACCCATCTGCTTGATTTCGCTGGCCACCACATCCATGCCTACGCCTCGCCCGGAAATCTGGGTCACGGCGGCCGCCGTCGAGAAGCCGGCATGGAAGATAAATTGCTGGATTTCCTGATCCGAGAGCTGCGCATCCGGCGCCACCAGGCCTCGCTCGATGGCTTTATTCAGTACCGCTTCGGTATCAATCCCCTTGCCGTCATCGGACAGGGTGATCACCACCTCGCCCCCTTCTCGGCCCAGTTCCAGATTGATGCGACCGGTATCATCCTTGCCGGCAGACTGACGTCCCTCGGCGGTTTCGATACCGTGGTCCACCGCGTTACGCAGCATGTGCTCCAGCGGCGCGACCACACGCTCCATCAGCGAGCGGTCCAGTTCGCCTTCCGGGTTAAGCACATCGAAGTCCACACGCTTGCCCACTTCACCGGAAATCTGGCGCACGATACGGCGCAGACGCGGTACCAGTCGGGTGAACGGTACCATGCGCGTGCGCATGAGTTTTTCCTGCAGCTCGGTGTTGATACGTGATTGCTGCAACAGCAGGGTTTCGGTGTCTTTGGTGCGGTCGATCAGGGTATTACGCAAATCCAGCAAGTCAGAGGCGGATTCCGACAACTGCTTGGTAATCTGATGCAGCTCGGAGTACTGGTCCATTTCCAGAGGATCGAAGTCCTCATCGAATTCACCGCGATCCACGCCCTTCTGATAGTTGGACATGATCTGCGCTTCGGTTTCTGAATCCAGGCGGCGCAGCTGCTCGTAGAGACGGTTAACGGTATTGCCCATCTCTTCCAGGTTGAAGGTGAATTCGGAAATCCCCTGTTCCACCCGACCACGGTTAATGGAAGTCTCACCGGCCAGGTTAACCAGCGCTTCCAGCACATCCGCGCCCACCCGAACCATTTCCTGTGGCTGAGCCTGCGTCTGGCGCTGGCGGCGATCATCCGGTTTCGGTTGTTGTGGCTGCGGGCTGGCAGCGGGGATCACTTCTGTGGCGGGGGCCGCTTCAGGCTCCGCCGTGACCTCTGGCAGGTTGGCGCTACGGGCCACACTTTCCATACCGCGACTGATCTGGTCATGCCAGGCCAGCATGGGTTTGAAGTCGTCCTGGCTGGGCGCACCGGTACGCTTGTCCAGATCCAGCAGATAGGTTTCGAAATCGTGGCTGATATCACCCAGCTCTTTCAGGCCGGCCAGACGCGCACCGCCCTTGAGGGTATGCAGGGCGCGCTTGAGATCATCCACAAAGTCATGACTTTCCGGGTGATCTTTCCAGCTGCTCAGGCAGCCATCAATGATTTCCGACAGCTCTTCCGACTCTTCCAGGAAAATCGCGAGAATTTCCGGGTCGGTATCCGGCTGCCAGTTTTCGCCAAGCACCACAGGCTGCGGGGCAGCGGCTTGCTCCGGCTGTACAACCGGCTTATCTACGGCGGTGGTGTCTTCGATCGCGGGTTGCGCTGCAGGCACCTGGGCGGGTGCGGTATCCATGGCCGGCAGGACAAAGCCGGCAGGATCGGCCACGTAATCATGGATCGCGACCATCAGCACATCGCCGGAAGGCAACGGACGATTGGCCTTGAGCGCTTCGACCATTTCAGCCAGCCGATCGTGGCAGCGATGCAGCAAGTCGATCAGTGATGGCTCCACCGACAGTTGGCTCTGCGCCAACCCTTCATACAGGGTCTCCAGCTCATGCCCCAAGTCACCCAGTTCCGGCACCTCGGCCATACGGGCGCCGCCCTTGAGGGTGTGCAGGTCACGCTGCAGAGACTGCAACTCGATCAGGTTATCCTGCTGCTCTACCCAGGTGTCCAGGCTGTTACCGGCAGACTCGAGAATCTCGTCGGCTTCTTCCAGGAAGATTTCTACCAGCTCCGGGTCTCGCTCCGGTTGGGGCAGCGCCTCGCCGGAGTGCGCATCCTCAACCGCAGCGGGCTCGGCAGCCGGAGCTGGCGCAGGTGTCACCTCAGTAAATTCAGGGGCACTTTCCAGGGGGGAGGTGTCTGCCACACTCGTGGTGTCGGCAGACTCAGCCGGCTCACCGGACATAAAAGCACGAATGTCGGCTTCCAGCTCCGGGGAGCCCCCAGGCGCACCCCCGCCCTTGAGGCTATCGATCATGTCTGCCAGTCGGTCGTGGCAGCGGTGCAACAGTGCGAACAGGGACGGCGCTACAACCACCTGACCGGCGTTATAGCCCTCGTAAAGATTTTCCAGCTCGTGGGACAAGTCCCCAACCGGCGCGATACCGGCCATGCGGGCACCGCCTTTCAGGGTATGCAGGTCGCGCTGCAGGGCGCCGACGTTGCTGCTATCGCCGTTTTCCCACTGGTCGAGAATGTTGCTGGCGGACTCAAGAATTTCTTCCGCTTCTTCCAGGAACAGTTCGACCAGCTCCGGGTCAAGATGGGCCTGATACTGGCTGCTGGTGCTGTCTGGCGCGTCCGGCAGGGTGTCAGGGACGCCCTCGCTACCCACATCCATGGCGGCGGCGTCGTTCAGCGGCGCGCCGCCGGGGCCGTCATCCTCCGGGCCGGGGCCACTGGCCACCAGTTCACGCAGGGTATCGACCAGCCCCAGCTCTGCCCGCACAGTCTGTCCGGCGGCCAGGCAGTCCATCATGTTCATCAGGGCATCCTGGCCCTCGGCGGTTTGCTCAAGCAGTTGTTCGCTGAAGGCCAGCCGACCACTTTCTACTGCGCTGTAGCAATCTGCCAACGCAGCGGCCAGCTCCTGGATCTCACCGAGCCCGGCGGTGCTGGCACTGTTGGCCAACAGGTTCAGCTCATCACGCAGACGGACCAGTTCTTCTGTCTGCTGAGGGTGCTGCCCCCACTGCGCCAGCAGCTGCTCCGCATCCACAATCAGGTCCATGCCTTCGGACAGGAAGACCGCCAGAATGTGCGGATCGGCCTGATTAAGGCTGGCACCGGTGCTGCTGTCCTGCTGCTGTAGGGCCGCGATCAACGCATCTGCGCCGGGCAGGTGCTCCTGATGAAGCCCCTGATCCAGATTATCGGCAATCAGCTCACCGACCTGACGGATCAGGCCAACCTGTTCATTGCTGGCTCTGCGGTTATTGCTGATCAGATCACGCACCAGCTTTTCCGCTGGCTCCGCCACTTCTGCCACGGCCTCGATCTCGGCCATACGAGCACTGCCCTTGAGGGTGTGCAGAGCCCGGTGAACCTCGTCATCGACGGTGTGTTCGGAGAGGTCATTATCCAGGCTAAACAACCAGCGCGTGACCAGTGCCAGGTTACGACGGGCTTCACTGGCAAAGATCTCCAGCAACACCGGATCCTTGCCACTGGCCGCATCGGAGGCATCACCCTCGTCCAAGGTCGCCATGTCGGGGATATCGGCCAGGGTATCTGCCTCGCCGTAATCGGGCTCCTGCTCCGGCAGGGTCAGCTCGATGGTGTCATCGAATTGGGTTGCGTCTTCCTCTTCGTCGTCACCACCGAGATCGATATCAATGGCGTCATCCAGCGTCCCCTCATTGCTGGACTCCAGATTCCAGGGATCCTGCTTTGGCGCATCACTAACGGCATCTTGAAAGGCGCTGACGTCATCGTCAGACAACGACAGACCCGTTTCCGGCCCGTCTTCCGTCTGCGGCTCGTCGCTGCCTTGCAGACTGTCCTGAGTCGGAGCCACCTCCGTCAGGGTCAGCGTGATGTCATCCGTGGACTCATCGCCCCGGGCATCGTCGGACTCAGCACTTTCCGCTGTCGCATCGCTGTCACCGGCAGTGGCAGTGGCAGTGGCAGTGGCCCCGACCTGCGGGACCGCATCAATTTGCCCCCCTGCCGCCAGCGTGTCGGCAGCATCCGCCAGCGGCTGAACGTCATAGGGATCGGGCTGGCGCCGGGTAAAGGCATCAACCAGCGCCGGAACACGATCACGCACCTGCTGAACCAGCTCGATCAGGGTCGGGGTCGGCTCGATGGTCTTGTCGATCACCCGGTTCATCATGTTTTCCACTGACCAGGCCAACTCGCCAACGGTGGTGGCACCCACCATACGACCAGAGCCCTTCAGGGTGTGGAAAGCTCGGCGGAACTCCACCAGTGACTCTTCGTCACTGGTGTTGGCGACCCAGCGGGGGAAAAATTCGTCCAGGGCTTCCAGCACTTCGCTGGCTTCTTCCTGGAAGATTTCGATGATCTCATCGTCGATCAGGTCATCGCTGTCGTCCCCGGCATCGCTGCTGGCAGATTCCTCTGCCGCGACCACGTCGAGGGTTTCAACCGGTTCAGCCAGCTCCGGGGTGTCATCGACATCCACCGCTTCGGCTTCGATCACATCGCTTTGCGCCGGACTCTGCGGCAGCGTCAGCTCGATAGTGTCGTCCTGCTCTTCGCTGACGACAGCCTCGTCATCGTCAAACGCCAGCGGTTCGACATCCTGCTCCACCGTCTCGGGGGCAACCTCATCGCTAGCAGGCGCTTCTTCCAACTCGGTGACGGCAGCGGCGTCCAGCTCGATGCGCTCTACATCGACGGCACTGCTATCAAATTCGGTATCGTCCGCGAGCGGATAACCCAACGCATCCACACTGGCACGGGCCAGATGCAGAATGTCATCGGTGGTTTCCGGGTCGTCGCTGAGACGCTCCAGATAATATTCCACCGAGGTAATCGCATCGGCCAGGGTATCCATGCTGCGCCAATCCGGTTTCGGCTTGTCACTGGCCAGCAGTTGCTCTTCGATAAAACGCACACACTGGCGCAGAATGGCGCCTGGTCGTGCCAGCTGAATGACTTCCAGACCACCGCGCACCGCATTCAGACGGTCCGGCACCGGCGCCAGATGTTCGGTGCTCCATTGCGAGGCAATGAATTCGACAATACCGTCTTTGGCTTCTTCCAGGCCTGCACGGCATTCCCGCAGCACCGCATCCATGGCCTGGCCCACGTGGCCTGGTATATCACCCAGCTCGCCACCGGCCTGTCCACGGCGGTCCCCGCCGCTGATGCCCGCCAGCGTTGCTTCTACATAGAGCAGCGCCCCGGCAATATCCATCAAGGCTTCTCGCTCGGCGGGGTGCTTGCCTGCCACGATGTCTTCCATGGCACGCAGCTGTTCTTCTACCAGCGCGCGTGGCTGGCCCAGCCCCAGCACGGCCACGGTATCGGCCACCTGTTTCAGGGTGACCGTCTGCGGTTGCAGGGTGGATGCATCGGTATTGCCGTTATGGACAAACGATTCCAGGGCATCCTTGACGGTGGTGAGCTCTTCGGAAAGGGCCTGCACCACAGAGCTCATGGCCTCCGCATCCGGGCCGGTCATCCGTGCCCGTTCGGCATTCACCAGATCATCGGAGGGCAGGGCATCGTCAAGGCGATAGCGAGCCTTGATATCGCGGATACGGGCACTGGCAGATTCGGCCTTGGCCACGTAGTAAAGCAGGTTCTTGAGCAGGTCGGTGGGCGCGGGCTGGTTAAGGCTTGCCGCCCCCTCAGTCACCAGCGCACGCATCGTGCGGTCGATCTGGCCGAGCATCATCTTGACGGAGGTACCCAGCACGATGGCGTCTTCGGACAGACCATCCACCAGTGCGTGGCTGATAGACCACAAGGGCGCGCGTGGCGCATCCCCCGTCACTTGCTCAAGCTTGGTGAAAACCTTGGCCATGTAACCGAGATTTTCACCCATGCGATCGTTACGCAGCACCCCAAGCAGTGCGATCTGGAACATCTGACGAATCTTTTTCGCCAGTGCCACAAAACGCGGATCGTCCAGCAACGCCTGGGGTACCTGACCCCGGCCGGCGGCCTCACTCAAGTCGGGCTTGAACAGTGCGGTTTCAGAAAGCAGGGACTCGCCACGGGCCGCGCGCAGATCATTCAGCAACGGCAGCAGGACCACCGGGAGATCACGACGATTGCTGGCCACCCGATCCAGATAAGGAGGCAGCTGCAGGATCGCCCGCATCAGGGTTTCCTGCCCGTCGGCCACATTGCCAACGCGACCTTCCAGCAACGCCTGGGCCAGCTTTTCCATTTCTTCGGCCAGCAGGGCAGCGCCGTAGAACTCTACCATCTGCAGGGTGCCGAACACCTGATGCAGGTGGGCCTGGCAAAAACGCATACGGGTGGCGTCGTCCGGGTTTTCCACGAACGCTTCCAGAGCCTGCTGCGCCTGGTTCAGGGTTTCCTGGATTTCCCCGCGAACCCAGTCCAGAGCCAGATAGTCGTGACGGTCACTCATGACGTCTCCTGTCATACATCAACCTGCCTTCCTTGAGGCAGGCTTTTTGTTATCTACAGCGCCGAAAGGCCAGCGTATCGGCAAAGTGCACCCGTTCCAGATCCGGATGCTGCCAGTCTGTTACTTCCCCGGGGCCCAGTACCAGCATCCCCCCGGGGGCCAGCCGCTCGGCCAGCCGGTTGACGATCTGTCGTTTCCGCCAGCGCCGGAAATAGATCAACATGTTCTGGCAAAAAATCAGGTCCATGTTGTTCATGGGCGCATTGCCCAGATCCAGCACATTGAGCCGGGCGAAGCAGATGCGCTCCTTGAGCTGTGGCGCGACGCTGACTGTCTGGCCGTTCTCGGACGGCAGAAAATATTTTTCCCGCAGGCTCGGATCCACCTGCAGGATGCGTCTCGCCGGATACTCGCCTCGGCGGGCTTTCGACAGGGTGGGGAGGCTGATGTCCGTTGCCGTGATGCCATAGAACAGCTTGCGGTCGTTACCGGAAAACTGTTCGTTGATCAGCATGGCAAGGGAGTAGGCTTCCTCACCGGTGGAGCACCCCACGCTCCACACGTCCAGATTGGCAGCGTCAGGCTGCTCAGCCATGAAGCGCTGTACGAATTCCTCCACCAGGGCAAACGAGCCGGGGTGACGGAAAAAACTGGTTTCCTGCACGGTAAGCCGGTCCACCAGCACCGACCATTCCATGGCCCGTGATTCGGTGGTGCCCACCATCAGGTGTTCATAAAAGGTATCGTAGTCCTCGATGCCCAGCTCGCGCATGCGAATGCTCAAGCTGGTTTCAAGGAAGGTCTTGCGCTCATTGGACAGCGTCATGCCGGTACGATCTTCCAGCAACGCCTGCCATAGCTGGAATTGCTCCATATCCATGGCTGGCGTGTTCTTGATCGACCAGCGATCTGTCATGGCCGCACCCATCGCAAGACTCCGTTACCCGGCATCAACCGGATCAGGAGTGCTCCGGCAGGCGGAAGCCGGCAACGGAGTTACGCATTTCCTGAGCCATCTCGGCCAGGTTACCAATGGACCGTGCGGTGGCAGTGGTACCCGCCGAGGTCTGAGAGGTAATTTCCTGGATCACGTTCATGGTGTTGGAAATGTGACCTGCTGACGCCGCCTGCTGGCGCGCCGCGTTGGAAATGTTCTGGATCAGGTCAGCCAGGGTCTTGGATACGTTTTCAATCTCTTCCAGTGCCACACCCGCATCCTGCGCCAGGCGAGCCCCTTTCACTACTTCGGCCGTGGTGGCCTCCATGGAGATAACCGCTTCGTTGGTATCGGTCTGAATGGTTTTTACCAGGGTCTCAATCTGCTTGGTGGCCGCCGCAGAACGTTCCGCAAGGCGCTGTACCTCATCCGCTACCACCGCGAAGCCCCGGCCGGCTTCACCGGCCATGGACGCCTGAATGGCAGCATTCAGTGCGAGGATGTTGGTTTGGTCCGCAATATCGTTAATCAACGATACGATGTCACCAATCTCCTGGGAGGACTCACCCAGACGCTTGATCCGCTTGGAAGTTTCCTGAATCTGCTCGCGGATCGTGTCCATACCGTGAATGGTTGCCTGTACCACTTCGGCACCCTTGTTGGCGATGGCTACCGCCCGTTCCGCTACCGCGGCAGATTCCGCGGCGTTGGCCGATACCTGGTCAATGGACACCGCCATCTCGTTCACCGCCGCCGATGCCCCGGCGATTTCCTGCGCCTGGTGCTCGGACGCCTCGGCCAGGTGCATGGCCGTAGACTGGGTTTCCTGGGCCGCCGATGCTACCTGTACCGCCGTGTTGTTAATGGTCTGTACCAGGCTGCGCAGCTGGTCAATGGAGTAGTTGATGGAGTCCGCGATGGCCCCGGTGAAGTCCTCGGTTACCGTCGCCTGTACGGTCAGGTCACCGTCAGCAAGGTCGCCCAGCTCATCCAGCAGACGCAGAATCGCCGCCTGGTTACGCTGGTTTTCGCTTTCCAGTTCTTCTTTCTTTTTCGCTTCCTGACGGTTCCGCTGAGCCATGATCAGGAAGAACAGCAACACCGCGATGGCGGCAGACATGCCGCCCAGGGTCACCGACGGGAAGAAGGAACCGGTGGAGTCCTCGAACTGGTTGTTCAGGTTGGTCGCTTCCTGGAGCAGATCCTGTGAGCGACGGAAGATGGTGTCCGCCGCGTTACGCACCTGGAACAGCTCCGGGGCCGTTTCCAGGATCTCGTCCACGGACTGGGTAACGAATTCGTCAAACAGATCGGCCACCTCGGCCAGATAATCCAGCGCGTCCGGGTCGTTGACCTGATCAATACCCATGGCGCTGTCACCTTCGATCATGCCATTCATGACACGACCGAACAGGCTGGCATCACGCCCAAAGGAATCCGCTGCGATCACCGCACCGTCGCCACCCTCCAGCACCTTGGAGATGGAACGCACGATACGCTCGGCCAGCCAGGATTGGCGCTGCGCAAAGGCGATCTGTTCCGGATCGGAATCCGTGGTTACCAGAATCTCCACAACGCCTTCGTATTCCGCCTGCAGGGAAGGAATGGTCTGGGCCAGGGTGTCTGCCACTTCGTGCAGATCCAGAACCGGGTCTTCCCCTTTCAGGATGGTGGAGGCGTTGTTGTTTACTTCGTTCCAGAGTGTCTCCAGACGCTGCTTCACCTGCGGGTCGGCCATGGGCTCGTCTTTTACCGCATCCCAGGCGTCCTGGAACCCTTTCCGGGATTTGTCGAGAAGCTCGAAGGCGTCGGCGTTACCGGCAGCCGCTTCCAGGGCATTCTTGGCGAGCTGCTGGGAAATTACCCGCATCTCGGAGGCCCGGGTGATGTTTTCCTGGGCCCGGTTCGCCGTGGTGGCAGAAAGCAGGAAGTTGACCAGTGCCAATACAATAAAGATGGCAAGGCCGATATACAGTGCAATGTTCAGCGAATTACCGCCGCTCGCACCCCCCCGCAGTTTGTCGAAAAATGCTCCCGGATTGAACTTCATAGTCTGGCTCCTGGCCTGGCGTTCACTCTTCTTATGTACCCCAAAGTACGCGCTGCAGTTAGCCGGTGCGGGCTACCTGCATGAAGCGCGGGTCCTCTGCCAGCCGGCTAAGGCTAAACACGGACCAGTACTCCCCTTCCCGCCGATAGGCCCCGCGCACATACCCTGTGACGGAGGGGTCGCTGACCGGCAGTGATTCCACAAATTCATCAATGGGGAAATGTTGCATCCCCAGCACCTCATCCACCGTCATCCCGGTGTAGAGGTCATCCTGATCCAGCACCAGCAGTCTTCGCCGCCGCTCCTGAATCGGTGAACTTTTTTCCAGAAAACCGCTGAGATCCATCACGGTCATCAGGCGACCCCGCACGTTGGCGATCCCCTTCATCCAACTTTGTGCGCCCGGTATCCGGGTATAAGAAGGCACCGTCAGGATTTCGGAAACCTCATCCAGCGGTGCCACATATTTCTTGCCATCGAGCACAAAACCCACGCCGCTCCAGTAACTCACCGCATCCTGCTGCATGGGCAGGTCACGGGCCTGCTCACGGCAACGCTGATGGTATTCGGCAAGCTTGATATAGGGGGCTGACGCGGTTGCACTCATGGAAAGCTCCTGGTTCAGCTGTCGGCCAGCATGCGGTCGACGGTTTGCAGGAGCACATCTTCATCCACCGGCTTGGTCAGGTAATCCCGGGCGCCCTGGCGTTTACCCCAGACACGGTCGGTTTCCTGGTCCTTGGTGGTCACGATGACGATGGGAATGTGAGCGGTATCGGCACCTTTGGTGAGCTGGCGGGTGGCCTGGAAGCCATTCAGGCCCGGCATGACCACATCCATCAAAACCAGCTCTGGCAACTCGGAGCGGGCCATGGCCACGCCGTCTGCCCCGTTGGCGGCCTCGAGAACCTCGTGGCCGTGCTTTTCCAGAATCTCCCGCAACTTGTAGGTCTCGGTGGGAGAGTCATCCACAATCAGAATACGTGCCATCTTTTCCTCTTCCGGTTACGCGGCTACGCCGCTTAACCTGACATATGCTGACGAATCGCCCCAAGCAGCTCGTCCTTGGAGAACGGCTTGGTCAGGTATTCGTCGGAACCCACGATGCGGCCCTTAGCCTTGTCGAACAGGCCGTCCTTGGAGGACAGCATGATCACCGGGGTGGACTTGAAGGCACTGTTGTTCTTGATCAGCGCGCAGGTCTGATAACCATCCAGCCGCGGCATCATGATATCCACGAAAATGATATTGGGTTTGCTGTCGGCGATTTTGGCCAAGGCATCGAAGCCATCGGTGGCGGTGATCACTTCACAACCTGCTTTTTTCAACAAGGTTTCGGCGGTACGACGAATGGTTTTGGAATCGTCGATCACCATTACCTTGAGGTCTTGGAAATTGTCAGTCATGGAAACTGCCTTTAACCGTGAACCGTAATTGGCCGCAACTTATTGTAATTTTTGGCCTTTTTAGTAATTCGATGGGCGGGGCCTATGGCATTATCAACCCAAGCGAAGTTTTTAACACAGATTCTACAATCAATCTATAAGACCCTGTGAAACTTGAGAAAGCAGGCCGCAGTTGACTGCATAGCGAACACCCTTCAGCGCTGCTAAGATTGGCCAGCCCCGTACCCGTCCCAGTGGAGACCCCATGAGCCTGCGCATTGGCGTGGTGATGGACCCCATCGCCAAGATCAAACCCTGGAAAGACAGCACCTTCGCCATGATGCTGGAGGCCCAGCGCCGCGGCTGGTCCCTGCACTACATGGAGCCAGGCGATCTGTATGTGCGCGATGGTCGCACCTTTGCCGCCACCCGGACACTGACCGTCACTGACAATAACGACGATTGGTACCGTATGGCCGATGCCGTGAATCACGATCTGGCGGATCTGGACATTATCCTGATGCGCCAGGACCCGCCGTTCAACACGGAATACATCTACGCCACCTATCTGCTGGAGAAGGCGGAGCGCGAGGGCGTACTGGTCGTCAACCGCCCCGGCAGCGTGCGCGACAGCAACGAAAAGCTGTTCGCCACCGACTTCCCGCAGTGCTGCGCCCCCACCCTGGTCAGCAGCCAGGCCGGCCTGCTGCGCGATTTTGTACGGGAATTCGGTGACACTGTGATGAAGCCGCTGGATGGCATGGGCGGCAGCAATATTTTCCGGGTCCGCAAGGACAGCCCCAACATCTCAGTCGTGATCGAGGTACTGACCCAGCACGGCAAGACCCCGATCATGGCCCAGCGTTTCGTGCCGGAAATCAAGGATGGCGACAAGCGCATCCTGATGATCAACGGCGAACCGGTGCCCTATGCGCTGGCACGCATTCCCAAGGAAGGCGAGCTGCGAGGCAACCTGGCCGCTGGCGGTACCGGCCAGGGCCGCGAGCTCACCGACCGCGACCGCTGGATCTGCGAACAGGTGGGCCCAACCCTGAAACGCAAGGGCCTGTATTTTGTCGGGCTGGACGTTATCGGCGACTATCTGACCGAAATCAACGTCACCAGCCCCACCTGCATCCGCGAGCTGGATGCCATTTTTGATATCAATATTGCCGGGCAGCTGTTTGACACCCTGCTGGAGTTACGTGAAGGCGCCTGACGGCGCCCTTCCTGCAATCGTTCGACCTGCGTCTAAGTTCAACGCATCATCGCTTGCAGACAGACTCCCGCGACACCCAGAATAGCCGCTCGCATGATCAATAATTAAAAAGCAGTAGCGATAAGACAAACTCATGGCAGCCAATTCCCCCGTCAGCGCCAACGACCGCCTCACCTTTACGGTATTTCTGGCGCTGGCCTTCCACGGCATCCTTGTTTTCGGGGTCAATTTCGCCCCGGAAAAACAGCGCGCCGCGCCCCATACACTGGAAGTCACCCTCGCCCAGTTCCAGAGCGACAACGCCCCGGACGAAGCGGACTTTATCGCCCAGAGCAACCAGGAAGGCTCCGGTGACCAGGCCGACAAGCAGGAACTGACCACCACCGAACAGGCCGACTTTGCTGATAACAAGCTCGAAAACGTGCAGCTCAAGGAGCAGACCACCACCGAGCAGTACCAGCGTCAGTCGCAACTGCTGGTCATCACCACCCAGCGCGACAGCGACTACAAGATCAACACCGAGCAGAAAGACAAGGCGGAGAAAAAGCCGCTGAAAGTGGCCGAACAGGAAAACCTGGCGGACCTGAGCCGGGAGATCGCCAGCCTGCAAGCCCGCCTGGCCGAGCAGAAGCAAGCCTACGCCAAGCGCCCGCGCATCCGCCGCCTGACCTCGGTCTCCGCCAAAGCGCACTATGAAGCCCAGTACATCGATACCTTCCGCCGCGAAGTGGAAGCCATGGGCACCCGCCACTTCCCGCCCCAGGCCCTCAACAGCAACACCTTTGGCGCCGTGCGCCTGCTGGTGGCACTGAACAAGGACGGCAGCATCAAGGAAACCCGCGTACTCCAGTCATCCGGCCACAAGTTCCTGGACCAGGCTGCCGTGCAGAGTGTACGCCTGGCCGCCCCCTTCGATCCGTTCAGCGCCGAAATGCGCCAGAACATGGATGTACTGGAAATCATCCGCACCTGGAAATTCGACAGTAACCGGCGGGTCTCGTCGAAGTAACACCGGCAAGCTACAAGCTACAACGCGGGGAAGCATCCGGAGCCATTCCGCAAACGCACGCGCCGCGCCGCAGCCATGTGCCGATCTTTGGACATTGCAGCGCGGAGTGCCAATCTTGCAATCAACTCCGCCCTGCTTTCGTGTTGAAGCTTGAAGCTTGCAGCCCCTCCCCCGGCGCCGGATACTGTCCCCATGGACGAGACAACCCTGAAACACCAGTTGCTGGTGGCCATGCCGCAAATGGCCGACCCCAACTTCGAACATTCAGTAACCTATATCGTTGAGCACAGCAGCGAGGGAGCCATGGGGCTGACCCTCAACCGCCCGGTGCAGATCAGTCTCGGCGATATTCTTGCCGACATGGATATCGAGATCGAAGTGCCGCCGTCTGAACGACACCGCGTCGTGGCCGGTGGCCCGGTGCAACAGGAAGCCGGCTTCATCCTCCACGCGGCCAGCACCCATTGGCAGTCCAGCATCCTGCTCAGCGATGGCCTGATGCTCACCACCAGCCGCGACATCCTCGAAGCCATCGCCATCGGCGAAGGCCCGGAGCAGTCACTGGTATGTCTGGGCTATGCGGGGTGGGAAGCCGGACAACTGGAACAGGAACTGGTCGAAAACGCCTGGCTCAGCACCCCCGCCAGCCGAGAGCTGATCCTCGACACCCCCTTTGAACAAACCTGGCATGCCGCCGCCGCCCGTATCGGCGTCGACATGAGCCTGATTGCAACCCAGGCAGGACACAGCTGACATGCCCTCTTGCACCGTAGGAGCCATGCTTGCATGGCGAAAAACGCTCTGAGGCACACGCCCAAATCAAAACCTTTCGCCATGCAAGCATAGCTCCTACAGCCTTAAATACCTGACTCGTACTATGATTCTAGCGTTTGATTACGGCACACAAAAAATCGGCGTGGCCAGCGGCAACGAACTGCTGGGTACCGCCTCGCCCCTGAAAGCCCTGCCTTGCAAGAACACCCAACCTAACTGGGATGACATCGCTGCCCTGTTGAAAGAATGGGAGCCTGAGGCGTTGGTGGTGGGCTTGCCTTTGAACATGGACGGTACTGACAGTGAATCCACTGCCCGGGCAAAGAAATTTGCCGGCCGCCTGAAGGGTCGCTTTGGCATAAAGGTCTGGTTGGTAGATGAGCGTCTCACGACTCGTGAAGCGCGCGAGCGAACCGGCATTCAAAAAGCTGACAGCCGGGTGGACTCCATGGCAGCAGTGATTATTGCCGAAGGGTTTTTGAGCGAGGGCGGCCAGCCGGTCTAGCAATTGGCGTAGGGCGGAAATTGGCGTTAGCCAATCTCCGCCGTAGCAGAAGCCCTGTTACTTCTTGATCCCTTCCACCGAGATAATGATCTCTACGGTCTCAGAGGCCGGGCCAAGATTCTTGGTGATGCCGAAGTCGGCCAGTTTGAGTGTGGTACTGGCTTCCAGGCCCATACGGTAACCGCCCCAGGGATCATCGCCGTAGCCAATGAGTTTGGCATCCAACGTCACCGGCTTGGTGACGCCGTGCAGGGTGAAGTCACCGGTGATTTTGGCGGTCTTGTCGCCGGTTTTTTCAATACTGGTGCTCTGGAAGGTGGCGGTGGGGTACTTGTCCACATCCAGGAAGTCGTCACCGCGCAGGTGCTTGTCACGCTCGGCGTGATTGGAATCGACACTGGCGGTCTGGATGGTAGCCTGGACACTGCTTTTTTCCGGATTGTCAGCATCCACAGTGAAAGTGCCATTGAAGTCATTGAAGCGGCCATACAACCAGCTGTAACCCAGGTGGGAAATCTTGAACATGACAAACTGGTGTGCGTCTTTCTTGTCGAACTGATAGGTGCCGCCAGGTTCGGCAAAAGCCAGGGTACTGAGCATCAGGGCGGCGGTGGCCAGGCCCGCTTTTTTCATCAGACTTACCATCATTGTGACTCTCCAGGTGATGACGGGGTTGGGTGTCGCGGCGACAGTCCCAGCATACGGCGCAGGGTATCGTCACGATCAAGAAAATGGTGTTTGAGCGCGGCCAGGGCATGCAGCCCCGCCAACACGATAAGGCTCCAGACAGCGACTTCATGAATATCGCCTGCGATGTCTTCCAGCCCGGATTGATGCCCGGTAAGGGAGGGTACCGAAAACCCGCCAAACACCGACACCGATGAACCATCCGCACTGCTGATCAGGTAACCGCTAACCATCGCCACAAATAACAACAGGTACAGGGCCCAATGGGCGAGATGAGCCAACAGGGTTTCCCAGCGCTGGTGGGTTGGCAGGGATGCCGGGGGAGGGGATAACCATCGCCAGAGCAATCGCACCAGCATGACCGCAAACAACAGAATCCCAATGCTGCGATGGATATCCGGGCCGGTGCGATACCAGGGGTCGTAGTAGCCCAGGTCCACCATCCACAGGCCCAGGGCAAACAGGCCGATCACTGTGGCGGCCACCAGCCAGTGCAGGCCAATGCTGAGCCAGCCATAGCGTGTACGGTCATTGCGTATCGGCATCCTGCTTTCCCTACCCCTCACCGTCGTCCCGTCTTTGGTTGGAGCCGTTCAGACGGCACAAGTTTCAACACTGTACAAAACTTACCGTGAGGGACCGGGTGACTCCCATCCCAAAAAACTGAAGGGTTTGATCGGATGGTTAGTGATGAGGGTGGCTGCGGGAGATCCTTGGGTGTCCTGCAGCCGCTCACAGGCGCTAGGCGATAGAGTGGGAGCGTTCGTTCGACCGCAATGGCCACGCTCGGGCCTTTGTTCGCAGTGGAACCACCGGTCCCACCGTTCGGGAGGAAGGCTTTGCCTTTCAAAACCTGTATCTCGCAACTCGCGCCTGATCAGGCTTTATTCTTTGCACAACAGAGGCCATGCTTGTCTTTCGCCATACAAGCATGGCACCTACCGTCAGTATAGATTTTCTGGAGAGCCCCTTGAGTTGGGACGAACAACAACTACAGACACACCTCAGCAGCATGGCCGCAGCCATTGATGCCCACTTTCACGGCCGCAGCCCGTTGCTGATAGGCATCGAATCCGGCGGCGCCTGGGTCGCCACCGCACTGAACAACAAACTGGCCAAGCCGCTGCCCATGGGCACCCTGAATCCAGCCTTCTACCGGGACGACTTCGATACACGGGGCCTGAAAGCCACAGTCACCCCCTCCAAGCTGCCCTTTGATGTGGATGGCCAGCACATTTTGCTGGTGGATGATGTGCTGATGACCGGCCGCACCATACGTGCAGCCATGAATGAACTGTTCGATTTTGGCCGCCCGGCGTCCATCAGCCTGGCAGTGCTGTTTGATATCGGCCACCGGGAATTGCCGATTCGTGCCGATATTTGTGGCGAAACTTTGGCATTGCCCCCCCATCAACGGGTAGAATTACGCGGGCCCGCCCCCCTTGTGGCGGAGATACGAGACACAATGGCCTAGGCCTGTTATCAGTTTCCTGGGCCGCCGTGTTGCGCCGTAAATAGCGCCAGGCAAGGCGCGAGGAGTGATGTTTGGTTTATCCAAATGAACGACGAGCAACACGGCATGGCGCTATTTACGGCACAACCCGAAGGGCCGGGTCCCTTTTTCCGCAATACGGTGTTGCCGTTCGCTTATGTAGAATAACTACACGGTGCTCACGGCGCCTTGTCTTGCGAAAAAACTGCCACCGGCACGGTGGCCCAGGAAACTGATAACAGGCCTCCGAATGACGCTTGCGCCATCCTCCCGCGTACAACTTACCGACGACGGTAAGCTTCGCCATTTCCTCACCACCGAGCACCTCCCCCGTCCCCTGTTGGAAGACATCCTTGATACCGCCGCCAGTTTTGTCGATGTGGGTGGACGGTCCATCAAGAAGGTGCCGCTGCTGCGCGGCAAGACCGTGGTGAATCTGTTCTTCGAATCGAGTACCCGCACCCGCAGCACCTTCGAGCTGGCTGCCCAGCGCCTGAGCGCGGACGTACTCAACCTGGACATTGCCAAGTCGGCGACCAGCAAGGGCGAAACCCTGCTCGATACCCTGCGCAATCTGGAAGCCATGGCCGCCGACATGTTCGTAGTGCGCCACCAGGATTCCGGCGCACCGTTTTTTATCGCCAACGAGGTCACCCCCAATGTGGCCGTGATCAACGCCGGCGACGGGCGCCATGCCCACCCGACCCAGGCCATGCTCGACATGTACACCATTCGCCACTACAAGGGCGGGTTTGCCGGCCTGAAGGTGGCCATTGTCGGCGATATCCTGCACTCCCGAGTGGCCCGCTCCCAGGTCCACGCCCTGAATACGCTGGGGGCCGAAGAAGTCCGCCTGATCGGCCCCAAAACCCTGTTACCCGTGGATGCCGAAGCCCTGGGCGCCACTGTTTTTACCGATATGGCCCAGGGCCTCAAAGAGGTAGATGTGGTCATCATGTTGCGCCTTCAAAAAGAGCGCATGGACTCTGCCTTGCTACCCAGTGAAGGGGAATTCTTCCGGCTGTACGGGCTCAACAACGACAAACTGCAATTCGCCAAAGAGGACGCCATCGTGATGCATCCGGGCCCCATCAACCGGGGGGTGGAAATCGCGTCAGAGGTGGCTGACGGCCCCCGCTCGGTGATTCTCAACCAGGTCACCTTCGGGATCGCCGTGCGGATGGCGGTCATGTCCATGGCGATCAGCGGTCAGGACAGCGTGGCCGCACAAGGAGGCGCCCATGGCAGCTAAGGCCAATATCCTGATCCGCAAAGGTCGGGTGATCGACCCCGCCTCTGGTCGCGATGATGTGGCTGACCTGTTGATCGAAAACGGGCGCCTGACACGTATCGGCGCCAGTCTCGACGCCCCCGGTGCCGACATTATTGAAGCGGACGGCCATTGGGTGTTGCCAGGTCTGGTGGATGCCTGTGTGCACCTGTCGCTGCCAGGCAGTGGTCGCACTGGCGACATCGCCAGCGAAACCCGCGCTGCCGCTGCCGGTGGTATTACCCACATGGCGGCCCAGCCCGATTGCGGACCGGTCGATTCCACTGCGGTGGTGCGCCTGATTCGCGAACAGGCCGGGCAGGCGGGCTTTGCCCGCATTATGCCCATCGCGGCCATGACCCAGGGGCTGCAGGGTGAACAGCTGGCGGAAATGGCCACCCTGGCCAAGGCGGGTTGTATTGCTGCCGGTAATGCCGGGCGCCGTATTGCCAGCGCCCTGGTGCTGAAACGCTGCCTGGAATATGCCGCCACCTTCGATATGCCCGTCATGTTCCGCCCACAGGACTCGGCCCTCAGTGCCGGCGGTTGTGCCCATGAAGGGCCCGTGGCCACCCGTCTGGGGCTGCCCGGCATCCCGGCCATCGCTGAGAGCGTCGATTTGTCCCGGGATCTGCTGCTGGTGGAAGCCACCGGGGTGCGTGCGCACTTTCAACAGATTTCCAGCCGTCAGTCCCTGCGCTTGCTGCGTGAAGCCAAGCAGCAGGGCCTGCCGGTAACGGCCGATGTCAGCATTCAGCATCTGCTGCTGGACGAATCCGCACTGGAAGGCTTCAACAGCCACTGCCACGTGATCCCCCCGCTGCGCAGTGCCCAGGACCGCGAAGCCCTGCTGGAGGCAGTCGCCGACGGCACCATCGACGCCATTTGCTCCCAGCACACCCCTATCGGTTCGTCCAGCAAGGCGGCACCGTTCCCGGCAACCCGGCCAGGCATGGCTGGCGTGGATACTCTGCTGTCACTGGTGCTGGAACTGGTGGACGAGGGCAAGCTGAGCCTGACCCGGGCACTGGATGCAGTCACCGCCGCGCCGGCACGCTCCCTGGGTATTCAGGCAGGTCAGCTGGAAACCGGTCGCCCGGCCAGCCTGTGTGTGGTGGATGCGCAAAGCCGCAAGGATTATGGCGAACACTGGCTATCCGCCGGCAACAACTCGCCGTGGCGCCGCGCAGTACTGAAAGGCAATGTGAAGCTCACCGTATGCCAGGGCAAGGTCAGCTGGCTGACCGACTGAACCGAGAGAGCGCGGCGGCCGCAAGCCGCGCTCGCCGCCACACCCGGCCTCATTCTTCCCCGGCAAGCTCCATGGGAAACCCCATCAACAGCTGCATGGTGCTGTCCGCCGAGCGGTAACGGTCTTTCATCTCCTGAAGATGGTCACGGGCCTCACCGCGCAGAAAAGGCTCTTCCAGACAGATAATCTGGTAGATGCCGTGGCGCATCAGCCCTTCGTCCAGGGCTTCATCGCTGGCCGCATCCGGGCGCAAACCGTGCACCAGCGCCGCCCAGGTGGACATGATGATCCAGGTGTTCACCATCAGCCCCTGCAGCTGTTCGTCATCGACCTCGATAATGCCACTGCTGCGCAATTCCTCGTAAATCACCGTCCCGCGAACCAGTACCGCCTGCACAAAACGGTGGTAGCTGGCGGCCAGCTGTGGGTCCGCCTGCAGGAAGTGGGACAGGTCCCGGTGAAAAAAGCGGTACTGCCACATGGCCGCCAGCAACCCTTCGAAATAGTACACCTTCACCCGCCAGCTCAGCGGTCCCTGAGGCGCTTCGAGCAGTTGCAGCAACTGCTGCTGATAGCGATCGAACAACCCAGCCACAATCACTCCCTTGTTACGGAAGTGGTAGTACAGGTTGCCCGGGCTGATGCCCAGCGCCTCGGCAATGTGATTGGTGGTCACGTTGCGTTCTCCCTGCTGGTTGAACAGGGCCAGGCTGGTTTCGAGGATACGGTCTTTAGTGCTGGTCATTATGGGCCAAAGGTCGACGTTTACAGAAGCGCTGTTGACTCTTAGAGTAATTACTCTAAAAATCGATTCAAGATTAATTTTTAGGCGGTAGCGAACCGGACTTTGCCGTGGGCTACCGGCAGCCATCTTATACAAAACGGTCACAACAATTGAACTCGGGAGGCGAAGACCATGGTCGCCGAAGTGAAAGAACTGCAGCAGAACAATACTGAAATCCAGCGCATGCAGCGCATTTTTGATGCCCAGAAGGCGGCCTACCGCCAGCATCCCTATCCCACTGCCGAACAGCGTATTGACCTGATCAGCCGCATTCGCCCCATGCTGGTGGACCACCAGGATGCCTGGGCCAATGCCATCAGCGCGGATTTCACCAACCGTGCGGTGGACGAGACCAAGCTGGCCGAGATCATGATTACCCTGGAAGGCCTGAAGTACACCACCAAGCGACTGCGCAAGTGGATGAAGCCCAGCAAGCGTCATGTCAGCGCCCTGAGCTGGCCCGGCAAGACCTGGGTGGAATACCAGCCGCTGGGTGTGGTGGGCATCATGGTGCCCTGGAACTATCCGATTCAGCTGGCCGTCGTACCGCTGATCACGGCGCTCGCCGCCGGCAACCGGGTGATGGTGAAAATGAGTGAAGCCACTCCCCGCACCGGCGCGCTGCTGGAGAAGCTGATTGGCGAATTGTTCCCGGAAGACCAGGTCGCCGTCATCAACGGTGAAGTGGACGTGGCCCAGGCCTTCTCCCAGCTGCCCTTCGACCATCTGCTGTTCACCGGCTCCACCGCGGTGGGCAAACATGTGATGCGTGCCGCCGCCAATAATCTGACGCCGGTGACCCTGGAACTGGGCGGCAAGAGCCCCTGCATCATCGGCCAGGATTTCCCCATGAAGGACGCCGCCGAACGGATTGCCTTCGGCAAATGCCTGAACTCCGGCCAGACCTGTGTCGCCCCGGATTACATTCTGTGCCCGGAACATCGCATGGATGAATTCATCGAGGCCTGGAAAGCCCAGGTGGCGCAGTCGTACCCGACCATGGTGAACAACCCGGACTTCACGGCCATCGTCAATGAGCGTCAGCACAGCCGCCTCACAGGCTACATTCAGGAGGCTCGCGAAAAAGGCGCCACGGTGATCGAGATCAACCCTGCCAACGAAGATTTCACCGGCAGCCAGAAGATACCTCACACCATGGTGCTCAATGTCACCGATGACATGCGCATTGCCCAGGATGAGATCTTCGGCCCGCTGATGATTGTCGTGCCCTACAAGACACTCAATGAGGCCATCGAGTACGTCAATGACCGCCCCCGTCCGCTGGCGTTGTACTACTTCGACTGGAACCAGGACAACTGCGACCAGGTGCTCAAGCACACCCATTCCGGTGGCGTCTGCCTCAACGACACCATCTCGCATGTGGGCGTGGATGACATTCCGTTTGGCGGTATCGGCCCCTCCGGCATGGGGGCCTACCACGGCCCGGAAGGTTTCCAGACCTTCTCCAAGGCAAAAGGGATTTACAAGAAGGGCAAGTTCAACGCCACTAGGTTTATCCTGCCGCCTTATGGCCGGGGCATGCACAAGTTCATGTTCAAGCACATGCTGAAATAATCCTGGAGCCGACCGCAGGACACCACGTCATCCCGGTGCACCCGGGGTGACGTTTTTCACCTTGTTATTAACCGTTTATGGCTTGTTCGTCCTGTGGATTTATTCAAAGCTGGTCTCCACTACCAACACTAACAACAAACAAGAGTGCGCTATGGATCAGGGAATCAACCGTCGCGGCTTCCTCAAATTGGGCGCCTTTGGCAGCGCCATGCTCGCCACCGGCTCCGGGCTCGCCCTGCTGAGTGGCTGCGCCAGCAATGATGGCCCAGCGACGGGCTACCGCTACTTTCGTAAGCAAGACATCGAACTGCTCACCCCGTTGGTTGGCGCGGTCATGGGCCCGGCGCTGGCCGCGGTCAACGCGTCTGCCGAAGATGGCATGAAGGCCTATGACGATCTGCTGGAAGGCGCCATGCCCGGCACACGGGCGACCTTGTTCCAGTTACTGGATCTGCTGCAATTGGGCGCCGCCCGCTGGTTTCTGACCGGAACCTGGGCAAGCTTTGCCGAGCAAAGTGACGAGCAACTGCAACAGACCCTGGCCGACTGGTCAGCCAAGGAAAACAGCATTGCCCGCATGGCCCTCAAGGGCCTTACCCAGCCAATGCACATGGCCTGGTATGTGAAACCGGAGGCCGCGCGCAGCACCGGCTACCCCGGCCCGCCAAAGAAAATACTTGCCTGATTGTCTGCCAGCCAAATAACAAGGATTAGCCATGCAGGACCTCAGTTCTCTCCCGATCAAGGTGTCCGATCCGTGGAAAGACCCCGCCGCCAATGGCTGGGACGTGATCGACGGCCGAACCATTCACGACAACCGCACCCTGGAAGCCGATGTCGTCATTATCGGCAGTGGTGCCGGTGGCGGCGTCAGCGCCGAAATTCTCAGCCAGCAAGGCTTGAAGGTCATCATCGTCGAGGCCGCCCGGCTGAAAACCTCTGACCAGTTCAACATGGACGAAGGCGAGGCCTACCGCGACCTGTATCAGGAAGGCGCCATGCGTGCCACCAAGGATGCCGGCATGACCATCCTGCAGGGAAGGGCAGTGGGCGGCACCACCGTGGTCAACTGGACCAGTTCTTTCCGCACCCCTCACGAAACCCTGAATTTCTGGCGCGATCGCTACGGCGTGGACGGGCTCGACCGGGCGTCCCTGGATCCCTGGTTTGCCAAAATGGAGCAGCGCCTGAACATCGAAAAGTGGATCATGCCCCCCAACGCCAACAACGATGTGCTCAAGCGCGGTTGCGATGCCAAGGGCTGGCATGTGGATGTGATCCCCCGCAATGTGAGCGGCTGCTGGAACATCGGCTACTGCGGCATGGGCTGCCCGACCAATGCCAAGATGTCCATGCTGGTCACCACCCTTCCGGAAGCGCTCAACCAAGGCGCTACCCTGATCCACAGCGCCCAGGCACACCAGCTGGTGATTGAGGGTGACACGGTCACCGGGGTGATCGTCCATCCCCTGCAAAACGACAAACAGCCCACTGGCGCCACGGTCACCCTGAAGGCCCGTGCCGTGGTCACCGCCGGTGGCAGCATGCAGAGCCCGGCGTTGCTGTTACGCTCTGAGGCGCCGGACCCCAAGGGGCTGGTCGGCACACGGACCTTCCTGCACCCCACCAATTTTGCCTACGGCATTTACGACAAGGAGATCGCTCCTTACTACGGTGCCCCGCAATCCATGTACTCCGATGAGTTTGTCTTCAAGCATGGAGTCGACGGCCCGGCAGGCTACAAGCTGGAAATGATGCCCATGCATCCTGGCCTGAATACGGCGCTGGTCGGCGGTTACGGCATCGATGCACGACAGCAGGCGGAACAGTTGCCCAACCTGGCCGCGTCCATCGCCCTGCTTCGCGACGGCTTCCATGAAGACAGCCAAGGCGGCCGTGTAGAACTGCGGGACAATGGCGAGCCGCTGCTGGACTACCCGGTGAATGACTACCTGCTCGACGGCACCCGACGTGCCCATCTGACCATGCTGGAAATGCAGTTTGCGGCGGGCGCCAAACAGGTTCGGCCAGGGCACCACGATGCCCCGTACTACAAAAGCTGGAAGGAAGCCAAAGCCGGCATTGCCAGCCTGGACTATGCGCCCACCATTACCGGCCTGGGCAGCGCCCATGTGATGGGAGGCTTAACCATGGGTCAGGATGACAGCCACTGCACCGTTAACAGTGACGGCAGCTACAAGTACCTGAATGGCCTGTACGTCATTGATGGATCGGTGTTCCCCACCAGCCTCGGGGTTAACCCACAGCTCACCATCTACGGCATCAGTGCCCGCAACGCGACACGACTGGCGGAAGCGCTGAGCGTGTGACTCGCGTTTACCGGCAAGCCCCGGAGACAACGCCCAGCGCCTTGTCTCCGGGGCCCGGCAGGCTCAGTGCACAAAGGGCACCGCAAAGGGCCTTCATCCCGGCGGGACCGGCAACCCCTACCAGAACGTCACCACCGCACCCCAGATCACACCCCCGACACCGATCGGGGCCGTGAAAATCATCAGCCAGTGGCACATGAACAGCGTGTAGAGCACACCACTGATATCCACACCTGCCACGAAACAGGGCTCAGCTTCGGCGGCATCCAGCCGTGTGCCTTTCAACCGGGCAATGCCACTGCCCAGCAGCGCCAACCCCAATGGGGCAAAGCCAATCACCACCAACACCGTCACCCACTGTGCTGTGCTCATGTTGTCCTCATCTCTCGATCCCCGAAAAACACACGGACAAATCCGGCGTCAATTTTGGCAGAAGATTACCTGCCCACACCCAGCCTTGCGCCGACAAACCGCACACCAACAACACAACCATGAAAAACAACGCCGGGCGCAAACGGGCCCGCCGGCCGTACACATAGCGGGTCGGGCGCAACACCTTTTCTCCTGGCAGGGGGAACTGCCCGAGCCGCCAGGTGCGCCAGCTTCGTCGCCCTTCCAACAACACCACCACGACCACCAGCGAAGCGGGCAAGCCGACTAACACGCCATAGATCACCAGCGTCAATCCATTGATACCCAGGTATTCATGGCAGTGGGCAAGGGGCACAACCGCGTCGAACCAGGGCAGGAAAATTTTTGTTGTCAGCAACAATAACGGCACCGCCCAAAGCAACGTCAGCAACAGCATCCGCCAACGCTCACGCAACGTATATTGTGGAGCAAAACCCGAGGGGGGCAGATTATTCATGAATGGCCTGCCCATGCTCACGGGCCTGCTGCTCCAACCGCGCTTGCTCTTTGCCCAGCAGAGCGCTGAGCTGTCTGAGTTCGCGGATTCGCGCCTTCACGGCCGCCCGCTTGCTCGCCATCAACCTCGCCCCCTCAGCACAGTTGATACTGTCTGCCCGCAATGCATCCAACACGTCGCGAATTTCCCGCAGGGTGAAACCCAGCCCCTTGAGTTGGGTCAACATGGCCACCCGCTCCACCGCCTTTTCCGGATAATCCCGGTAGTTATTGCCGCTGCGAGAGACCTCCTGCAGCAGTCCTTCCTTTTCGTAATAGCGAAGCGTATCCCGGCTTACACCGGTGCGAGCTTCCAACTCGGCAATTCGCATCGGACACCCTCCCTGTCTCAGTGGCTGAAGGTCGTGCTTGACCTTGGAGCTTACTCCAGCCTTTAGGGTGACAACAGACCCCACCCATCACGCACTGCAAGGAGCCTGACCCAATGACCATTCTGGTTACCGGTGCCACCGGTTTTATTGGCCGCCATGTCTGCGCCACACTGACGAGCCAACAGCATCATGTCGTTGCGCTACTGCGGGACCCGACCACACAACTACCCGCATTGAAGCAACAGATCCGCCAACTTGGGGGTGACGAACACGCACTCAGCGCCGTAAAAGGCGACCTGGATGAAACCTCGCTGGGGCTGCAGGGCCCGTTACCCGCGCTGTCCGCGATCGTACATCTGGGCGCCCGTTTTGCCTGGCAGCTCGCCATGGCAGAAGCCCGGCGCACCAACGTGGCGGGCAGCCTGGCGGTAGCGGAACTGGCCAGACAACAACAATGCCGGCTGGTGTTCATCAGTGGTTTCATGCTCGAAAACCACGCGCATCTGGCTCGATTGGGGATCGATACCCAACCTGGAGGAAAGACCGAATGGCCCAGTGTCTACACGCGGGCAGGCGGTTACGAAGCCAGCAAGCTGGAAGCGGCCATCCGGGTTCGGGAGTTTGCCCGTCAACACCAGCTGGACATGGTAGAAATCCAGCCGGCGACGGTGTCCGGTCACAGCCAACGCGGAGAACTGGACCCCCAGCAACCGCTTTACCAGCTGATTGCCAACCTGCACACCGGCCGGTTGGCCATGATCCCGGGGAGTCAACGCCACTGGTTGCCGCTGGTCTGCGTGGACGGGCTCGCCGAGCTTATCGCCCTTGCCTGTGTTGACCCACAGGCCCCTGCACGACTGCTCGCGCTGGATCCAAACACGCCATCACTGGGCGGGCTCCTGCAACACTGTGCGGCAGCACTGGGACGTAAACCGCCCCGCCACTATATGCCGATACCACTATTGAGAGGATTATTACGGCTGCCCGGGTTACCACGGTTAATGAATACCTGGCCGGAAGCCTTGCACTTCATTCAGACAACCCGGTTCGATACACGGGCCAGCAGCGACTACATGAAACAGCACGGGTTGGTGCACCCGGACACGGACGAGGTGCTGACTCTCTGCGTGCAGCACTTTTTGTGCTGCACGCAGCGCGAGCATTAGCCGTCGCGACGCAGCACAAAGAAGAAAGGCTGCTTCATGCCTTTCAGGTCCATGATGCCGAGCACGGTATTATCATCCACCTTGCGAAAGACATCATTGATGGGCAGGTTGTCGTACACCATGGTCGCGGTGGGCTTGCCGCGGTAGGTGGTCATGCGCAGACGGGCAGCAGACTTGTTGCCGGACAGCAGGGGAATCAGGGTTTGGAACATGGACCCTGCGGCATCGGTTTTCAGGAAGGTGAGCTTGTCCAGCAGGCCGAGGCCCGGCATGGCCAGCAGCGGCTTGACGCTGGACAGCTCGCCGTTGCGTTTGCGAAACACCAGCGGGTGCACATGCTCGGTGGTGTCGAAACGCTTGCCGTGCCAATGGCAACGCTCAAGCATACCGTCCATGGGGTGGCCAGTCTCAAAACCTTCCCCTTTCCACGCCCCCAGCATGAAATCGGTCTCCACCGGCTCCAGTGCATCGAAAATCGCCAGGGCTTCCTCACTGCTTGTGCCGGTCTGTTGTGCCTGGGCAAATCCCGTCACGGCATTATCGTGTGCCATTTCACTTTGGGTGGCGGCCATGCTGAACTCCTTGGTATGCATTCACAGTTGGCTCCAACCTAGAAGCCAAACTTGGCAGACACCAGAAAAGTCAGCGAATTGTCAGGCAGGGCGGGTTACCAAAAAGATCAGAATTGACCGTTACTATCATTGGCGGGCAAATAGCGGTCCGGGCGCGGACCTGTGTGCGTCCCGGCGATGCCAAGACATCCCGAAAAAAGAGCCGCCGGCATGGGAGTGCCGGCGGTAACACGAGACAGAAAACTTACAGCTCCAGCGAGCTTTCCACTTCCTGACAGGCTCGACGAGCCAGTGCCAGATTCGACTTGGCCTTATCCAGCACCAGGTAGATGAACAACCCTTCCTTCGAAGACACCGGTCGGATGATGTGATACTGGGTACCGAGGGTAATCAGAATGTCCTCGATCTTGTCGTTCAGACCCAGAGACTTCATGGTTTTCATCTTCGCACGCACCACTTCGGTGTTACCTGCGGCAGCCAGCTCCAGATCCAGACCCGTCCCCTGCTGCCCCAGAACCATACCGCTGTTGGCATCCACAATAGCGGTACACATTGCACCATCGGGTTCCAACAGGGCCGCCATGCTGTCTTTTACATTCGCCATAATACTTCTCCTAAAGAAAGGCTTTTTTCTACGTAGATTCAGGATTGGTTACCCAGTTTCTTGCTTAACTCTTCACAGCAGGTTTTGGCTCCCCAAAGAAGCTGCCCAAGCAAAGAGGCATCATTCGCCACCACGGCAAGTGCCATGGGGGGTTCAAGATTCGGAATTTTCATAACGGCCACGACACCCTCGTCAGACTCCACGATCAGGCGGCTGCATTCAGAGATGCCCGCTTCCTTGGCAATCGCCGAACTGATCGCCGCCAGCGAACTTCCCATGGCCGCCAGACGGCTGGCACTTTTCTTGTCCACTTGCAGTGCAGCCACTTCGAAACCATCGCTGCTCAACAACACCGCCGAGGTCACCCCCTTGGTACTGTCACTGAAAATTTTCAGCTGTTTTTCGGCCATGCTGATGGCTGTCTTGCTGATAACGGATCCTGCTTTCATGCTTCCGCCAACCCCAGTTCGTTAACTTCAATCTGACAAAGCAGTGCCTCTACCAGAAGCAGCACATCGTCTTTTCTGCGCACATCCACAGACAACACCGGCGGGTTGATATTGCGTTCCACCAGCGCTTCAGTGATGGCATCCACAGTGAAAAAGTCGTCATCGGACAACCGGCCCACACCGATCACCATGGGCATGCTGCCACCCTCCCAGAAGGCATCCACAAAGGTAGAGAGATGCTCATCCAGATCCGGATGCTGACCATTTAGAAGCACAATCACTCCCGCCGCATTGTTGGCCAGGATCGGCCACATGAAACGGAAGCGCTCCTGGCCTGGGGTGCCGTACAAACGCACACCGCTGGCACCGGGAATATCGATATGACCGTAATCCAGTGCGGCCGTAGTCAGCTCCTTGTCACACTGCTCAAGATCGGTATTCACCACGTCGGTGGAGACACATTCCTGATCACTCAGCGCGGTGATTGCGGTGGTTTTTCCTGCGCCCATCGGGCCGGTAAAAATGATTTTGAATTCGCCGTCCGTCATCGCTAAGCACTCAATCCCAATCGACTGCGCAGTCCCTTGATCAGGCCCCCGAAGCGGCTACCCCACGCCTCATCGGTGGCGTCAGGCACTGCCTGTAAATCGGCCTTGTCATAACGCATCAGGCCACTCATTGCGCAGGCATTGATAAAACGGTCAACGTCATCTCCCGCCGCCTGCGAGAGAGCCAGCACCTGCTCACGGCTAAGCGCCTTTTTCGTCAACAGGGCGCACAGGGTAAGATCCGAACGGCTCTTGGCCAGGCTGCCAAAGCTTGGCCAACGCAGCAGCTGGAATGCGCTATCAGAGCTGATCCAGGAGGAAAGGCCGGCAGGCAGATGGGGCGTTACTAACCAGCTCATGGCGAACAGGGAACATGCCACAGCGCCTTCGGTCGCAGGGGCATTACAGGCCCGAAGCACACCGGGACGAATGTTGTGATGCATCATGCGTTTGAGGAGTGCCGGGTCTGCCATGAAACGACGGCTACGGGCATCCAGCCACAACTCCCCCTCATCGCTTTGTGCGACATACCAATGCGCTGAAGCAGGCACCTCACCGTAGAGCAGATCGTGGAGGCTGTTCCAGAACTCACCCACATCCGCCACGTTGCTGGAAGGTGTCACTCCAGAAGACGTTTTCTCGGTTGGGGAGACAGGTTCTGCACGGACTGCCCCAAGCAGCGTAGAGACATCTTCCAGAACACTGAGTAACTGCATGACACGAAAGGGGTGTTGCAAGACAAAAGAGGAAGAGGGTTTTTGCTCGTTGTGGTGATAAACAATGATGCGGGGCTTGCTGGAGTGATCCCAACGCCGGGTTTCATCGGTGCTTTCGTTGGCCACCATCAGTACATCCGCCGAATCCGGATCGCTGAGACTCCAACTGATCCCGGAGCGCCCATCCATGATTTTCAACATGGATAAACAGGCACTGGCCGTGTCATCCCCCAAACCTACAAATCCAAGCCGCTGCTGCTTCATCGTCATTCACATCCATGGAGTGATACTTCCTTATGCCCAGTAAGGGTATGCCTTTACCCCTTTGTTTCACTTCTCTACCAAGTAGTGATCTGCTTCTCACGCTAGTCCTCCCTGGCTGGATCAGGAAACCATGGGGCGACAAGCGGCCGTTATTTGGTGATGAAGAAAATTTCACATGCCAAGATCAAAATCTGACCAATTGTGCAAGGCAAAACAACACGGAAATCACCTATTTTTTTGTAGGATATTGCTTACACGATGGGCACAAATCTTCGCCTTTTGTGGTGTTTAACCGATTTTTGCTGTCACCATTCTGTCATCTTGGCCAGCAAGCCCAGAGTCAGCGCCTACATGACGACATAGTTGGTGCCCCTACGGCGGCCAGCAGAGTAACCCGACAGGCCTGCACGGCAGCCGGCGCTTGGGGTATCCTTGCGCCACGGTAATGGCGGACCTTGTACCGCCATCGATCCTGCAGACAGAGAGGCAATTCCCCTATGACCAACCGCGTAATCTACCCCGGCACCTTCGATCCTATTACCAATGGCCACCTGGACCTGGTGGAACGGGCTGCCAAGATGTTCGATGAAGTGGTGGTCGGCATTGCTGCCAGCGAAAAGAAAGGGCCATTGTTCACCCTTGAAGAACGGGTCGAACTTACACAGCGGGTGCTGTCCCACCTCCCCAATGTCAGGGTCTGCGGCTTTTCCAAACTGCTGGCGCATTTCTGTGAAGAGCAGGGCGGCAACATCCTGCTACGGGGCTTGCGCGCCGTCAGCGACTTTGAATATGAGTTCCAGCTGGCCAATATGAACCGCCAACTGGCCCCGGATCTGGAAACCGTGTTTCTCACCCCCGCCGAACACTTGTCCTTTATTTCCAGCTCCCTGATCCGCGAGATCGCCCTGCTGGACGGGGATGTAAACAACTTCGTCCCACCGCTGGTGGCAGACGCGCTGGAAGAGAAGCGCAAGGCGCGGCAGAAGTAAAAAGCAGCTGCGAGCTATGAGCCTTGAGCTACGAGAAGAGCAAAAAGCGGAGGCACCCTCAGCCCACTGCCAGTCTTCACAGCTTGAGAATGGCAATAGCCCGCAATCCGCTTACGGTTTTACTCGTAGCTCAAGGCTCATAGCTCGCAGCTGCCATAACAACAACGCCGGACACTGCTCACCAACACCGGCCTTCAAGGAGGACCCCCCATGCGCTACCTGATCCCTCTACTGTTGCTGCTCACACTGACCGCCCAGGCCGCGGGCCCGGGCAAAAATGCCGTGGCCAGTGCGCACCCGTTAGCCACTGAGGCCGGCCTGGAGATCCTGGATCAGGGCGGCAACGCCTTCGACGCCGCCGTCGCCGTCGCCGCCGCTCTGGCGGTGGTCGAGCCCTATTCCGCGGGCATGGGCGGTGGCGGTTTCTGGCTGCTGCATCGTCAAAGCGACCAGTTCCAGACCTTTGTGGATGCCCGCGAAACCGCTCCCGGCGCCGCCTCCGCCACCATGTATCAGGACAAGGACGGCAACGTCATGCGTGACTGGGCGGTGAACGGCCCCAGCGCCGCTGGCATTCCCGGCCAGGCGGCTGCCTTTGTGCATCTGGCCAGTCGCTATGGGCGACTGCCGCTCAGCACCACCCTGGCGCCCGCCATCACGCTGGCACGGGACGGCTTTGCCATCGACCCCCATTACCGCAAGTTGGCTGGCTACCGTGAAGAGGTGCTCAACCGGTTCCCGGACGCCGCGGCCATCTTCCTGCACAACGGCAAGGTGCCGCCCACTGGCCATGTGATCAAACAGGCTGATCTGGCCCGCGTGCTCACGGCCATCGCTGAGAACGGCAAGGCCGGCTTCTATCAGGGAGACGTTGCCCGGCAACTGGTCGAGGGGGTTCAGCAGGGCGGCGGCATCTGGACATTGGATGATCTCGCCAACTACTCGGTGGTAGAGCGCCCCCCCACGGTCAGCCACTTTCGGGGCGGACGCATCGTTTCGGCACCGCCACCGTCTTCCGGGGGCATTGTCATGGGCAACGCTCTCAACATCATCAGCCAGTTCAACGACGGCCATACCGGCGACATGACGCCACACATCGCCATCGAGGCCATGCGGCGCGCCTATCAGGACCGGGCCCGCTATCTGGGCGATCCCGACTTTGTGGATATGCCTGTGGATAAGCTGTTGAGCACGGAATATGCCCGCCAGCGCGCCGCCAGCATCACTCTCGACAAGGCCACCCCCAGCAGCAGTCTGGGCAAACCGGTTGGCGTGGATGAGGGAACCCACACCACCCACCTGTCGGTACTCGACAGCGAGGGCAACCGGGTCGCCGCCACGCTCAGCATCAACCTGCCATTTGGCAGCGGTTTTGTGGCCCCCGGCACCGGCGTCCTGCTCAACAACGAAATGGATGATTTCTCCGCCAAGCCCGGCAGCCCCAATGCCTACGGTCTGGTCGGCAGCGAGGCCAATGCCATCGCGCCCGGCAAACGCCCGCTGTCCTCCATGACGCCCACCTTTGTGGAGTTCGACGATCGCATTGCCATCCTCGGCACCCCCGGTGGCAGCCGCATTATTTCCATGGTCATGCTCGGTGTGCTGGAAGCGGCCAATAACCAGCCCGTCGAAGATTGGGTGGGCAGGGTGCGGTATCACCACCAGTACCTGCCCGATGAAGTTCAGGCAGAACCCGCGTTTGTCGGCAGCGAGGAAGCCAAACAGCTGATGCTGCTGGGCCACAAGGTCGTCTCTACCGGCCGGGATTATGGCGATATGCATGCCATCCTGTGGCGAACCGACAGCAACGAACTGACCGCGGCAAGCGATCCCCGCGGGATTGGCCAGGCGACCGTAGGGGCGCCGGCCAGCGCCCCGGCACCCTCTGACGACACCCACAAGGAAGGCAGCGCACCGTGAAGCCGGTGATTCACATCAGCGTGTCGATCCAGTGCTCCGCACAGCAGGTGTACGACTTTGCCTCAGACCCGGCAAATCTGCCGCTCTGGGCAGCCGGCCTTACCCAGGCGGAACTGGTGCAGGACGGCGACACCTGGATTGCCCAGGCCCCCTTCGGCCGGGCACGAATCCGCTTCGCTGAGCGCAATGCCTATGGGGTGATGGATCACGCGGTAGAAATGGACGACGGGCAGGTGGTGTACAACCCCCTGCGCGTGGTGCCCAATGGCGACGGCAGCGAATGCACCTTTACCCTGTTTCGCCGTGACGACATGGACGATCAGCAGTTCCAGGCAGATCACGACGCGGTGGTTGCAGACCTGCAAACCCTGAAGCGTCACCTTGAAAGCCCGTCATAAGCATGCGGGAAGCACACCGCTGACATTGCGAAAATCATGCCCCTGCCAGTGGCAAGGGCATGCAAGTGTTATGGGTTACCTGTTATTTTTCTTTTGGCATTACAGCTCGACACGCTGCAGCAATAAATCGGTCATTTGAATACTGCCTGCGGGCTTCTGATCGAACACCAATGACACGGCATTGACGTTGTTGAAGTCGATACCTGCAAAGGCCGTCAGCGGAATATCAACACCGTTGAGCACCGTTTTACGCGAACCATCGTCATCAAAATCCCGTCCAGGCGGATAGAACAATGCCTCGCTGTAATCACTCGCCAGTACCGATACGCTGTTGCCATCCAGGTCTTCCATCACGATGGTGAAATCCTGTCCGTCCAGATTGTCTTCATCGCCGTGAGACACACCTACCCGCAGCGACAGCACCTGATAGTCGGTGACATCCACCCCCAACAACTCGGTACGGTAGGTCGCCGCTGCATCCCAGGTCATATAAACCTGCTCTGCGGTATTGAACGTGGGCTCGGCAACCGCGCAGCCTTCACCGGGGCGCCCATTGGTCTGACACACCCCAAAATCGGAGAAACCGTCGAAAGTCACGTTACCGCCCAGGTTATTGATGAAGAGGCTGGCAGCATCCAGAGTGTCATCAATGACCATGCGTTGTGCCGAAGGCGCATGGATGCTCAGCAGATAGCGTTCGTCACAGGGCCCCACGCCATCGGGACAAATGTTACCCGGTACTGTGGTTTGGCCATTCCAGTAGCTGGCAAACTCCGTTTCACCGCCAACAAAGGTACGGAAAAATGACGCCATGAAGAACAGGCCATGCGCTTTCTGTACCTCACGGGTATCGCGCCCGCTGTCGGCCACCGCAGTGCCACAGTGGGGATCGGTCTGCTCGGAGTCGAGAATACTCCAGTCATCAGGGCGACTTTCAAGCTCGGCGTCTGCCCACTTGGTATTGTAGTAATTGTGGTTTGCGCCCATCGGGATCAACTGAAACTTCGGGTACATATCGTTTTGCATGGCATAACGTGAGGTATCAAAGGCAAAGTTACCCATCAGATCCTCTACATCGCCATCGCAGTATCCGGCCAATGCAGCGAAAGCCACATTGTTCACCGTCAGGGTGTTGTAATCTGTCGGCGCCAGCGAAAACACCGCAACAATGTTATGGGGCTCGGCCTGGTCACGGTTGTACGAAACCGTCTTGTTCACCCCCTCACCACCGCGTGAATGCCCCATGATGCCGATGGCGCTCATGTCCAGCTTGCCCACCAGATCATCCATGCCAAACCCGCCATAGGTATTTACCGTACGGAATTCGTCCAGATGCCGAACCACCAGCTGCGCACGCTGCAAAGCGCCAGCATCGCCATTGCTGGGGCCGCTATCGTTGGCGTTCACATAGTTTGCATCGATGGAAATCACCGCATAACCATGGCTTGCCAGGTTACGGGACAGGTACTCATAGCCGCGGTAACTGGGAATGGGATCTTCACACTCCTCATAAGGCATGCCCCAGGAGCCGCTATAGCAGGTGCCATGGCGACCATGCAGGAGCAGGACTACCGGTGCCGGCTCTGTACTGGCTTCCGGGTAATGGATGTAGCCGTGCAGCGTGCTCTGGTAGGTGTAGTCACGCTTGTCATCGTAAAGATCCATGGTGCCGAAATCGTACTCGTGCTCGGCAACCGCATAGGGACCCATCGCTGAAGGATCAGCTGCCTCACCACTAAACACGGCATCAGGTGTCGTTTTCGCCGTTGGCGTTTCTTCAACAGCCGGGTCAGAAGAGGAATCACCTCCGCACCCGGCCAGCGCCAGTGTTCCAGACAATAGTAGTGACGATATGATCCCCTTCGGTGAAATGCTGTCAGGCATATTCATTGTTACCCTCTCTATCACTCGTTAATTGGCGTCCTTGAAAAAGACGACACCAGTGAAGGCAATCCATATGCCATTAAGAGATAAGTAAGCGGGGTGATATTTGCTTTTCTTTGAATTTCATTCACTTAAATGAACTCAATTCACAAAGCATACATACTCACCGGTATGAGAGGGCTATTTCGCAAGCACCAGCACGGTGCCCCCGCGCCTTTAATGTGCACAAAACCCTTTTAATTCATGCAACTAACGCCCCAGGGATAGGCACATCAAGCGCGCCTGAAAAGTGCAAAATCTTCCGCAGACTCCTGACATATGCGCAGATATCACGGTAAGGTCGCTTTAGTTTGAGCCCACCGCGGAGTCCACATGCCCTGTTTTACTGGCACACATTTACCCCTCATCCAGGCACCCATGGCCGGGGTACAAGATTGGCGGCTGGCTGCAGCGGTCAGCGAGGCCGGAGGGCTGGGGTCGCTGCCCGCAGGCATGCTGTCTGCCGCACAGCTGGAAGAGCAGCTTGGCGCCCTGGCACAAGCCACCCGCCGCCCATGGGGAGTGAATTTTTTCTGCCATTCCGCCCCTGACAATGACCCGCAAGGCGAAGCACGTTGGGCCAGTGCCCTGGGGCCGCTTTACCAGACCTATGACGCCAACCCTGCCGACATCCCGACAGGCCCGTCCCGCAAACCCTTCGATGCCGATGCCGCCAGTCTGATCGAACAATTTCGGCCTGCGGTGGTGAGCTTTCACTACGGCCTGCCCGCAGAAGGACTGCTGGAGCAGGTAAAGGCCTGCGGTGCGCAAGTCATCTCCAGCGCGACCACAGTGGAAGAAGCGCTATGGCTACAGCATCACGGCGCCGATGCGATCATTGCCCAGGGGCTTGAAGCAGGCGGTCACCGCGGTCATTTTCTCAGTGACGACCTGACACGGCAGCAAGGCACACTGGCGTTGGTTCCACAGGTGCGCGAGGCCGTGACGGTCCCGGTCATTGCCGCAGGGGGGATTGCCACCCCGCAAGGGGTCAGTGCGGCGTTTAGTCTTGGCGCCGATGCCGTTCAGGTGGGTACCGCCTATCTGCTGTGCCCGGAAGCCACCACCAAACCGGTTCACCGCGCCTGGCTGCAAAGTGATCGGGCCAGGCATACCGCACTGACCACCGCGTTTTCCGGTCGCCCAGCGCGCGGTATGGTGAATCGTTTGATGGAAGAGCTTGGCCATTTCCCGCCACAGGCGCCCGTTTTTCCGCTGGCAGGCAATGCCATCGGGCCCCTGCGGGCTGCGGCAGAAGCCGCTGGCAGTGGCGATTGCTCCCCGTTATGGGCCGGGCAGTCCGCCAGCTTGTGCCGTGAAGAAAGCGCTGCCGTTATTACCCGTTGGCTGGCCAACGGATGTCCAACCTGAACATCGCCCCGAACACCCACACACTGCTATGGCCCGAACTAACCTTGCGACCGTATGGCCAGCGTTCAGAATCAACAGCCTGTATAGGGCCCGGTTCGGGCCAGAGCTAATGTGGAGCCAGCATGCAACGTATCGAGATTTCCAAAACCTTCCCCTTTTCCGTGGACAAGCTGTTCGACTTTCTCAGCGACCACGAAAACCTGGAGCTGATTTTCGCCCCGGCCAAGATTCAGCGTATCAAGGAAGGCAAGGACAGCCCCAACGGAGTGGGCTCCACCCGTAACATGAAAATCCTGATCGCTCCGGCCTTCCACGAAACCGTTACCCGGGTCGTGCCCAACGAACTGATCGAGTACACGATCACCAAAGGCAGTCCGCTGAAGAATCACAAGGGTGTGATGCGTTTTTCCGACACCGGTACGGGCGGCAGCCGACTGGATTACACCATCGAGTTTGAAGGCAAACTGCCGCTGATCGGCCCCATCATCAAGGCAGGTCTGGACCAGGGCATCCGTCGCGGTCTCAATAAACTGAAGTTGTAATTCACCCTTCAGTCCCGAGCGGTTAGCGCCCTGCCTGCCAGGGCGCCCCCTCTCAACGATCCCCGCCCGACAGCAACGATTCCAGCTCTTCGCGACCCTTGCGGTTGGTCTCGACCAGCATGTCCATGTCCCCCCGATGCTCGATCTGTTCTCGCAACAGCCGCTCATCAAGATCCTTGAAGCTGCGCACCAGATCCAGGGCGGTAGACTCTGGCACCCCCAACTGCATCAAGGTAACCCTGGCCGACAACAGAGCCGACTCAAACGTTTCACGAATCACCTGGTCTACACCCAATTCATGGAGACGGTAGGCGTGATAACGGTCCCGTGCGCGCGCGACGATCGTCACCGCAGGGAAATGCTGTCGCACCAGTTCCACGGCTTTCAATGAGTCCTCCACATCGTCCACCGCCAGCACCAGTACCCGGGCGTGGTCGAGCCCGGCATTACGCAACAGGTCCAGCCGGGTGACATCACCGAAATACACCTCATTGCCATAGCGCCGCAACAGGTCAATCTCGTCCGGGTCCGAGTCCAGCGCGGTAAACGGGATATTGCGCCCCACCAAAATTCGCGCGGTGATCTGGCCGAAACGGCCCAGCCCGGCAATCACCACCTGTGGATGATGGCTCGGCAGCGTCTCCTCCTCGAGATCCGGACGTGCACGCGAAGGACGGTCCTCACGCCACAACAACGCGACCAGCTTCAACAACAGCGGTGTTGCCGCCATGGACAATGCCACCACCAGATTCAGTTGCCCTGCCACCGCGCTATCCAGCAGGTTCAGGCTTTGCGCCTGCGTCAGCAGTACAAAGGCAAATTCGCCGCCCTGACAGAGCAACCCGCCAAACAACACCGTGCTACGCCACGTCTGTTTTCGCACACGGCTGATGGCCATCAGTACCGCCGCCTTGATCACCAACAAGGCCACCAGATAAAGCACAATCTCACCGGGGTGATCACGCAGCAGTCGCAGGTCCATGGTCATGCCGATGGCCAGGAAAAACAGCCCGAGCAAGAGTCCCTTGAACGGCTGAATATCCGTTTCGAGCTGCTCCCGATAGGGCGAGTTAGCCAGCAATACCCCGGCCACAAAGGCCCCCAACCCCATGGACAGCCCCAGGTGTTCCATCAACGCCGCCGAGCCCAGCACCACCATCAAGGCGCTGGCACTCATCAGCTCCGGGTTGCGCAAGCGGGCCAGCTTTCCCAGCCACGGGTTAAGCACATAACGTCCCGCCAGCACCATTGCAATCAGGGCCGCCAGCCCGGCCAGTAATTGTGGGCTGTCGTCACCGGCCTGGGTGCCCGCCAGCACCGGCAGCAGTAGCAGAATTGGGATGACGGCCAAGTCCTGGAACAACAGAATCGAAAACGCCGACCGCCCCTGGGGGGTGCCAAGCTGATTGGTTTCCACCAGCATCTGAACCACAAAGGCCGTGGATGACAGCGCCAGCGTCGCGCCAATGGCAAGACTCTGAGGAGCACCGAACCCGAACAGCATAAAGGCCCCTGCCAGCAACAGCGCACTCAGCACCATCTGCGTCGCTCCGAGCCCCACTAACCTGTGCCGTTGTGCCCACAGCTGTTGCGGCGCCAACTCCAGCCCCACCACAAACAGCATCAACACCACGCCCAGCTCAGCAAAGTGCAGGACATCGGTACCCCCACTCACCAACCCCAGCCCCAATGGTCCCACTGCGATCCCTGCCGCCAGATACCCCAGAATGCTGCCAAGACCCAGCCGCTGAAACAGCGGTAGCAGGATGAGGGTGGCGCCCAGTAACACCAGTGCCTGCGAGAAAAATCCGTCCACGTTGTTCTCCCGATTATCTAGCTGCTGATGCTACCGGATTTCGCTGTCAGCGGTTGGATTATGCCGACACCGGATTACCCGATTTCTTCGCACCAACCAGCAACACAATGCGCACCATTATTGATCACCAAACCCCCAGGCCTTACCATTCGCGCTCTTTTAATGCCCGCATATGGTGCACCAATGAGCGAACAGACAGATCAGGTCCGCCAGCAGCTGGTTGGCGGGCTGCTGAGGCAGCTGCACCTTGAAGTGCTAAGTCAGCGCTTCAATCCGCGACTGGTGCTGGCGGCCTTCAACCTGGTCAACGGCGGACTCAGCATTGCCCTGATCGCCATGGTCGCGCTGGTGACGCAGCAGGCTTTTATCTTTCCCTCCCTCGGCGCCACCGCCTTTCTGCTGTTTCATGTGCCCACCGCTGATGCGGCATCGCCGCGCAATGTATTGTGCGGACACATTATCGGTGCACTGTGTGGCTGGGCCTCCCTCTGGCTGTTCGGTCTGCACGATGCCCCTGCCGCCTTTATTACCGGCGTAGAATGGTCCCGGGTCGCCGCCGCAGGACTATCGCTCGGGCTCACCAGTGCGCTGATGATTCTCTTTCGAGTGGCACACCCGCCTGCCGGCGCCACGGCCCTGATCGTCTCGCTGGGTTTGATGCACGAATTACAGCAACTGCCGATCCTGGTCAGTGCCGTGGCCCTGCTGGTCGCGCAGGCATTCGTTATCAACCGCCTGGCCGGTATTCCCTATCCTGTGTGGGGCGGCAAGCCCTGACACCTTACATTTGTAATGAGAATGATTGGCATCTGTGCTAGGCTCCGCGTCACCCAGACAGGCTTTATCGCGGACTTTCCAGGTAATTTCTCATGCGCTCGCTGCTCGTTGTCCTTCATCGCTGGTTCGGCCTCTTCATTGCCGTCTTCCTGATCATTGCCGGGCTTACCGGCGCAATCATTTCCTGGGACCACGAACTGGACGAATGGCTTAATCCTCACCTGTTCGAGAGCCAGAGCGAAGGCGAACCGCTGCCCATGCTGGAGCTGGTCAAGATCGTGGAAGCGGACGACCCCCGTGTCCGGGTCAGTTTCTTCCCGCTGGCCGCCGAGCCCGGCCACAACGCCGAGATCTGGGTGGATGCCCTGAAAAACCCGGACACCGGCAAGCGCTATGAACTGGACTACAACCACGCCTTTGTGGATCCGGTCACCGGC
This sequence comes from Alcanivorax sp. MD8A, assembly GCF_002888555.1. NCBI lineage: Bacteria > Pseudomonadati > Pseudomonadota > Gammaproteobacteria > Oceanospirillales > Alcanivoracaceae > Alcanivorax > Alcanivorax sp. MD8A. The sequence goes on from NZ_AQOQ01000003.1 coordinate 85,103, forward strand.
GAGATCGTCGGCAAGCGCGAGTGGGGCAAGATTTCCCTGCATCCGGAACACCTGATGTCATTCCTCTACAAACTCCATTATTCCCTGCACATTCCGGAATGGCGGGGCATTGATGAGTGGGGCGTGTGGTTGATGGGGGGTGTCGCGCTGGTCTGGTTGTTCGATACCTTTATTGCCATGGCCCTGACTCTGCCGCGCCGTCGACGCACCGCCAACGCCGGCGGCAAAAGCTGGATGCAGCGCTGGAAACCGGCCTGGATGATTCGCCGCGGGGCCGGGCCCTACAAACTGAATTTCGATCTGCACCGGGCCGTGGGCCTGTGGGTATTCGGGCTGTTGCTGCTGCTGGCCTTTACCTCGTTCTCGCTGAACCTGTACCGGGAAGTCTTCTACCCGATCATGTCCACGATTTCCGAAACCACCCCGGGCCCCTTCATGAAACGCGCCCCCACGGCCCTGCATGACCCGGTGGAGCCAGAGGTATCCTGGCCGCAACTGTTTGAACAGGCCCGCGCAGAAGCCGATAACCGTGGCTGGGACGAGCCCATTGGCGATACGTTCTATAGCGACAACTTCGCCATCTTTGGGGTGCGTTTTTACTTCCCCGGGGAAGACCACGACAGCGGTGGCATGAAAGTGAAAAGCCTGTACTACGACGGCAACACCGCTGAGCTGCTGGGTGACGAAGTCCCCTGGACCGGCACCGCCGCCGACGTCTTCAACCAGCTGCAGTTCCCTCTGCACTCCGGCCGTATCGCCGGCCTGCCTGGTCGTATCATCATTTCCATCATGGGCATCGCTGTCGCGATGCTGTCGATCACCGGGCTGGTGATCTGGTGGAAGAAACGCAAGGCGAGAGTGACAAGCAAGCGCAAGAAGCAAGCCGCTGCGCTGGCCGCGAATCCGGCATCCTGATAATCGCGTCGCCGTCCCTTTGCAGGAGCTATACTCCTACATAAAAACAAAAACCCCCGCAGTGCGGGGGTTTTTGTTTTACCACTGGATCGGCGCGTCAGACGATCCCGGGGTGGCAGGCTGGCCGGCGGGTTGAGCCGCCGGGTTATTGGCCTGCTTGTCCGGGCGCACCCGGTCACCCACCTTGAGCGAGCTGCTGGCATCACCTTCAATCACGGCAATCCCATAATCCGGACGGATTTCACTCACTTTGAGTGTGGCCAGTGCAGCGCCTTCCATCTTGATGGTCATGCCGGTGTCCGGATCTTTCATTTCTCCGGCAGGGCGATACACCTTCATCAGCGCATCCTGCTCCAGACGCCCTTCACCCTGGGAGAGGAAGACCGTGCTGCCGTCTACCTTGATCACCTGAACCGGGTAGAGCACGTCCGTGGCATCCCCGGCGATGGCCCGGGCAATTTCCGGGTACATCACATCGGCAAGGCGCTCAGGATGATTACGGTCATCAATGTTCAACTGGCGGGCCACTTCGCGAATTTCCGCTTCAGACTTGTCCCACACATACAGGTCACTCCACAGTATTTCTGTCGTCGTGGTATCGATCAGACGATAACGCACCCGTACATAGGGCTCATAACCGCCCATCTTGGCACCGTAGAATTCCCGCTCGCTGTCACCAATCTGGAAATCTTCAATGGTCCCTACCAGCAACAGGTCTGCCCCTTTGCGCTGCCCCAGGCGAGCCATTTCTTCCGGGGCAATGCTACCGGACGCCACCACACCCAGCTCCTTGTCGACATCAGACAAGTAGGCACGGTCCAGCACCCGGAAACGGCCTGATTGAGTGAAGGCCATGGACAGGTTTTCCGCCAGATCCCGCTGTACTTCCGAGGCGGAAACCTTGACGTCGCCCAGGTCATAACTGGCGGCACGGGTATCAAAGGTCGCAATGGCAATACCGGGAAGATGAGAGCGGTCCGGCCCAATGGACTTGGGACGCAAGATATCGGCCTGGATATCCGCCTGCCACATGCCGTCGTCCACCTGCTTCACAGACTGCACCTGATAGGTCTTGATGTTGCCCATGGTCGGCAGTTGGGGCTCTGGCACCGAGGTTTCCTTGCCCATCCAGGTGGACACATCCCCTTGCTGCTGAATCACCCACTCGTACACATCCGTACGGAAGTTGGGATCCACCGCCAGGGTCACACCGCCTCCCTGACGCACCGCCGCCACCAGCGCATTGGTCATGGCCTGCTCGGGGTTGTCGCCAAACCCGCGGGCCGTGACGGACACCGTTTCGGTCAGCGCATGGCTTGCCGTTGAGCACATCGCCAGCAAGAGAAACAGTGGAGCAAATAGACGTTTGAACATGTGACCTCCTTGTTCTGACGGGCGATATTCGCACCGCGGGATACCAAAGAGACCACAGAGCTCACCGTATAGTTTCCCGGTAGGCTCCGCGGGCTCTATGGCGGGAACGTTTAGCAACCAGGCGTTAGCCCGCTACTTACATTCCGAACAGACTTTTCTTCTGGGTCTTGCGGATTTCTTTCTCGTTCGCCCACTCGATGATGCCGGTCTGAATGTTCATCAGCTTGAGGGTGAACTTGTAGTACACATCCTTGGTGCTGCCTTCACGCTTCACAATGGAAGAGAAGTTACCGTACATCATGAACTCGGCACCGATCTGACGACCCATCTGCGCAGCGGTGTTTGGATCCACCAGGCCGGATTCGCTCTGGTAGTCCAGCTGCTCACGCACGCTTTCTACCTTGGTCATGTCCACGAAACGGAACTTGCCCGAGTTAAGCAGTTTGGACTGGATGGTGTCGGTGATGGACTCAGTGTCGATGTGTTCGGTGGTCTTGTTCTTGATGCTATCCACAAACACCACCGGACGACGGCTCTGGGTCAGTTGTACGATGGGCGGGAACACCAACATGTCATCGACCATCTTGCTGGCAATCATCTGCAGGTCGGTGGAACCGAAATCGGTATTCACGGTTTCACGGGCTTGGGCATCGCCGTAGTCCACGGTGGAACAGCCGGACAGCGCCACAGCGGCACCCAGCATGATCATGGTTAGTACACGTCGCATTCTTGTCTCCTTGTTCCTTTTAGTCTCTCAAACGCGAGAGGTTATTCCTGTACCCAGATTTCAAAGCGCACGGCCGACGGGTTCGGGGCGATGGCCTTGATATTGTTCTGGCTGCGACCGGCCATCACCACCTGCCGCCAGGGTTGCGCTTCCGGCTGCAGTTCAAAGCCGTCGGCGTCAAAAAACTTCACCTTGTACTGAAAATCGAGCTGGAATTTCCAATCGTTTTCCAGCGTGGCCTGCATGTAGAGCAGGTCTCCCACCTTTTTCTGCTTCAGGTCAGGCACGGAAATACGGCTGGAAAGCAGGCTGTTATTGGAATAGACCCTGGTAACCGTCTCTCCGTTCTCATCCACTTCCAGCTGCCCCATGTTGCTGGCCGAACAGGCCGTAAGAAGCAGCGCTACCAGCAGCGCCATCAATGGGCGGAATATCGTCATAAGGGTCCCTCCTGAACGGGTAACACGCGAGTTATCAAGCGGCCGGGAATGGCCACGGCATGGATCACGGTGAGGCCCCGGTCTACTACCGGTACTGTCAACGTAGCATTGCCCTGAGGGGTGCTCAACAACAAGGTGTGTTCACCGGGTTCCAGGGTAAAACGGGTGGCCTGGGCATAGGCGGGCAGCGTCAGCCAGCTGCGCTGGTCGGCCTGCTCACTGACCAGGTTATAGATCTGGGTGCTCAGAGAGCCTATCAGACCGAAATTGTCGTTGGCCTGCTTCTGCACATTGTATTTGGCAGTGGCTCGCAGCGTCTGGCGTACCAGCATGCCGGGCATGCGTTCCTTCAGGTCCTTGGCTGCCAGGGCGCCCACATCCGCCAGCACCTGGGTTTCTCCCAACGGCTGGCTGGCACTGTCCAGCACCCGCAGGGTATTGGGCATGGGTTTGTCAGCCAGAGCATAGGTGGGGAAGGCGACGGAGAACAGACCATGCACGGTGGGGATTGGCAGACTGAACTCCTGACGGGGCTGGACGAAACCCTGCTCATAGATGACCGCGACCATGCCACCGTCGACCTTGCGGCGTTTCATCCGGTTGGAAACGCGCTCCACATCTTCCTTGAGCATGGTCGAGGAGGAGTGGATCTCCAGGGCTTTCTTGTAATCCACCAAGGCGTCGTTGTATTCGCCGTGAGCTTCCCAGAACAGGGCGGAAAGATAAAAGGTCCAGGCATTCTGGAAGCTGGCCTTTACATCGCCGGCCACCGCATTGAGCCCTTCGAAATAGCCATCAAACTGATTCAGATCGATGCTGTTTTCGTCAGCGTCTTCTTCTGCCTTGGCGATTTCCTTGTCGCGCTTGTTGGCGGCCACCTGCTGCTCAAGTGCCGCGGCGCGCAGTTCCACCGAGGTACCGGTGGCATCGCCGGCCGCCCAATAGTTGAGCGCCTGATATGCCCGAGTGAAGATCCGCTCGTAATCAGGCGCCACATAAGGGCGGGCATTGTCATTGGTGAGCATGGCCGTGCCGGTCGCCGCGAGGGAAGACACCTGGATTTTGGCGCTGGCATCTTCCTTGTCGTATTCCGCCACCGCACTGGCAAAGGCGTTGCGACTGGCCTCAGGCTGATCGGTCAGCTGGCTGACACGACCCAGTTCCTGAAAATACAGTACACCATCACCCCCGGCGGTGGACTGTTCCAGTTTGCCCAGTACTGCCGGGTTGGGCGTCTCGCTGGCCAGCGAGGTTTTCCATTTTTGTGCCTGGCTGGGATACGACACGAACAACGAGTTGGTCGCACATCCCGACAGTGCTGCTAGCAGCACCAGCGCCAGCCATCCCTTGGCTAGACTCATCATTTCCCGGTTGGTCCCCAAAATGTAAAAAGCCGAAGCAGGCAAGGTAGCCCGACTTCGGCTTTTTGTCGAGCAGGTCACACTCCACCCGCCCGTTTACTGGCACTTCCTGTCAATCAGAACAGCACGCGGGTACGGATAGTGCCCTCGATAGTGCGCAGTTTGTCCAGCGCCAGCTGGCTGTACTCTTTATTGACGTCGATCACCACATAACCAATGTCTTCATTGGTCTGCAGGTACTGACCACAGATGTTGATGCCATTCTCGGAGAAAATGGTATTGATCTGGGTGAGTACGCCGGGCACGTTCTTGTGAATGTGCAGCAGGCGGTGCATGTCCGGGTGCGCCGGCAGGGCCACTTCCGGGAAGTTCACCGCACCCAGGGTGGCGCCGTTGTCGGAGTAACGGGCCAGCTTTTCGGACACCTCGGTGCCGATGTTGACCTGGGCTTCCTGGGTCGAGCCACCGATATGCGGGGTCAGGATCACATTGTCGAATTCGCGCAGCGGGCTGACGAACTCGTCATCATTACCTTTCGGCTCTTCCGGGAACACGTCGATGGCGGCACCCAGCAGATGGCCGTCCTTCAGCGCTGCCGCCAGGGCATCAATGTCCACCACCTTGCCGCGGGCGTAGTTGATCAGGTAGCCCTTGGGCTTCATGGCGCGAATCTGCTCTTCCTTGATCATCCAGCGGGTGTCGGCGGTATCCGGCACATGCAGGCTGACCACGTCAGACTGACCCAGCAGGTCGTTCAGGTTGCTGACCTGCTCGGCGTTACCCAGCGGCAACTTGGGAATCACGTCGTAGAACTTCACCTTCATCCCCATGGATTCAGCCAGCACCGACACCTGCGCGCCGATATTGCCGTAACCCACGATACCCAGGGTCTTGCCACGAATTTCGTAGCTGTCCTTGGCCGACTTGAGCCAGCCGCCACGGTGGGCAGAGGCGTTCTTCTCGGGAATGCCACGCATCAGGTTGATAGTGTGGGCAATCACCAGCTCGGCCACGGAGCGGGTGTTGGAGTAGGGGGCATTGAACACCGGAATACCGCGCTTCAGGGCCGCCTTCAGGTCCACCTGGTTGGTACCGATACAGAAGCAGCCGACACCAATCAGTTTCTCCGCCGCAGCAAACACCTCTTCGGTGAGCTGGGTGCGGGAGCGGATACCAATAAAATGGGCATCCTGGATCTTGTCCGTCAGATCGCTGCCAGTCAGGGCGGTGGGCAGCAGTTCCACGTTGGTGTAGCCGTGTGCCTTCAGGTTTTCCACGGCATTTTCGTGGATGCCCTCGAGCAGGAGAACGCGGATCTTGTCCTTCTCAAGAGAAGTATCGGCCATGATTGAAGTCTCGGTAGCCTGTGAAATGGGCGCGTATGTTAACATAGCGCGCTCAAATTGAGAGCAACCCGGCAGTCGGATTGCTCAAGTTGTCGTGAGAACGCCTCAAGATCGTGCGTTTTACCCCGCTCAGGAGACCCTTGATGACCGCCCTTGCCCATGCCGCGCTGGAGCAACTGACTGATTTGCTTGGCAAACGCCTGCTCACCGATCCGGACAGCGCCGAGCGCTACGGGGTCGACTGGACCAAGGTGTGGGCCCCGGCCCCCTGTGCCATCGCGCTGCCGGAGACCATCGAGGAAGTGCAGCAGATCGTGGAAATCGCCAACGAGCACGGCCTGCACCTGGTGCCGTCCGGTGGCCGTACCGGTCTGTCTGCCGGCGCCGTGGCCGCCAACAACGAGCTGGTAGTGGCCTTCGATCGCATGAACAAGGTGCTCGATTTCAACGAATTCGATCGCGCTGTCACCGTGCAACCCGGTGTGGTCACCCAGCAGCTGCAGGAATTCGCCGAGGAAAAGGGCCTGTTTTACCCGGTGGATTTTGCCTCCGCCGGCTCCAGCCAGATCGGTGGCAACATCGGCACCAACGCCGGCGGCATCAAGGTGATCCGCTACGGCATGACCCGCGACTGGATCACCGGCCTGAAAGTCATCACCGGCAAGGGTGAACTGCTGGAACTGAACAAGGGGCTGATCAAGAACGCCACCGGCTACGACTTCCGTCACCTGTTTATCGGCTCTGAAGGCACCCTGGGCCTGGTGGTAGAAGCCACCGTCAAACTCACTCGCCAGCCGAAAGACCTGACCGCCCTGGTACTGGGCGCGCCGGGCTTCCGCGAAGTGATGAGCATCCTGCACGCGTTCCAGCAGGACATCGACCTGACCGCCTTTGAGTTCTTCTCCGACAAGGCCATAGCCCACGTACTGGCCCACGGCGTGCCCAAGCCCTTCGAGACCGAGTGCCCGTTCTACTGCCTGCTGGAATTCGAACAGCTTTCCGAGCAGGTCGGCGAGCAGGCCATGGCCATCTTCGAGAAATGCGTGGAAGAAGGCTGGGTACTGGACGGCGTCATGAGCCAGTCCCTGCAGCAGCTCGACCAGCTGTGGCAGCTGCGTGAGCGCATCTCCGAATCCATCGCCCCGCACACCCCGTACAAGAACGACATTTCGGTGAGCATCGCCAAGGTGCCGGACTTTGTGGAAGACGTGGACACCGTGGTGCAGGACGCCTACCCGGATTTCGAGATTGTCTGGTTTGGCCACATCGGCGACGGCAACATGCACCTCAACATCCTCAAGCCGGCGGACCTGGCCAAGGAAGACTTCTTTGCCAAGTGCAACAACGTCTCCAAGTGGGTGTTCGAGATCGTCGAGAAGTACAACGGGTCTATCTCAGCCGAGCACGGCGTGGGCATGACCAAGAAGCCGTACCTGGAATACTCCCGCAGCCCGGAAGAAATCGCCTGCATGAAAGCCGTCAAGCAGGTGTTCGATCCCAACAACATCATGAACCCCGGGAAGCTGTTTGATGTTTGATGATGCCATCACCCTGAACCGCGACGACGATGGCTACGTGCACCGCTGGATCGACGGCTCCCCCATTGATATCCCGGTGGGCAAGGTCGTGTGCGTGGGTCGCAACTACGTCGACCACGCCCGCGAGCTGGGCAACGAGGTACCCGAGTCCCCAATCCTGTTCATGAAGCCGGCCTCTGCGCTGGCCAGCCTGCACGAACCGGTGGTGATCCCGACAGGGCAGGGGCCGGTGCATCATGAAGTGGAAATGGTGGTGCTGATCGGCAAACGCATCCGCAAGGAAACCGATCTGGAGAACATTCGTTTCAGCATCGCCGCCTACGGCGTCGGTCTGGATCTGACCCTGCGTGAACTGCAAAACCAGCTAAAGGAAAAAGGGCTCCCCTGGGAACGGGCCAAGGCCTTCGACGGCGCCGCCCCGGTATCCGGCTTTATCGATGCCCGCGGCATCTCCGTGCGCCAGAACCTGGATGTGACCCTGGAGATCAACGAGGAAGTGAAACAACACGGCCACACCGGCCTGATGCTGTTTCCCACCTTCGAACTGCTGGCCGAAATCAGCCAGACCTTCACTCTGGAACCCGGCGACGTGGTCTTCACCGGCACCCCCGCCGGCGTCGGCCCGCTGAACAGCGGCGACAAGTTCACTGCTCGACTGGGCAACATCATTCAGGTGTTCGGCACCGTCACCTGAGCGTAGGAGCGTCGCTTGCGGCGCGATTCCACGACCAGGATCAAAAGCGTTCTCACCACAGAGGGCAAAGAGGTCACCGAGAAAACAGGTTTTCACTCTGTGTGCTCTGTGACCTCTGTGCTAAATATCGTTTTTCAGATTTGGGTATCGCGCCGCGAGCGACGCTCCTACGGAAAGGGGGAGGCTTGAATCGGGCTTTTCCCGGAAATCCGTGATGAACCCAATATAAGCCCCCTGAAAGCACTCAAGGCAGCCAAGCCTGCACTACGCAAGCAACAACATAGCGCGTATTACGTCCTCCACCCGGCAATTTCTCAAGGCATCCTTTTTCCAACAAATCCGCCAGATCCCGGGTCGCGGTTGCCTTGCTGACTTTGGCCAGAGACTGGTATTTGCGCGCGTTGATACCGTGCTCAAATTCTTCGCCTGCAGTATCCAGTAACCGGTTAAGCACCTTGATCTGGCGCTCGCTCAAGACGGTGGTGGCATGGCGCTGCCAGAAGCGGGTTTTATCCAGCACCCGGTCGATGCTTGCCAATGCATCTTGCAAGGCCGCTTCCAGTGTTTCCAGAAACCAGACCAGCCAGCCGGTGATATCCAGCTCACCTTTCTGGGTTTGCTCAAGGTGATCATAGTAGGCGCTGCGCCTTGCCATGATGGCGGCGCTGAGGGAATAGAAACGCACAGACTGACGTTCTGCCTGTGCAAGAGCCCGGTCGGTTACCGCGCGGGCCAGTCGCCCGTTGCCGTCGTCAAAGGGAAGCAGGGTAACCAACCACAAGTGCGCCACGCCTGCTCGCGTTAACGCATCCATCTCAACCGGCGGCTGATTGAACCAGTCCACAAACGCTGCCAGCTCTTTCTCCAGCCTGTCGCGAGGCGGGGCTTCGAAGTGCACCTTGGGCCTGTCTATACGCCCTGAGACCACTTGCATGGGCTGTTCACCACGCAAGCTGCCGATATTGATGTTAGCCAGCGACACTGCGCCTTCGGGGAACAGCATGGCTTGCCAATGGCAGAGCTGTTCGAGCGACAAGGCGGTATCCGGCTGACGGGTGGCTTCCAGCAGCAATGCCACCAGCGAATCCGAAACGGGAGTGGCGCGATTCACCACGCCAGCCTGCTCCAGGCCCAACTGCCGGGCCACCGAAGAGCGCACGGAGCCCACATCCAGATGCTCGCCTTCGATTTCACTCGTGCGGATGGCATTCTGAATCAGGGCATCCATCTCCACCTCCAGATCTGCCTGTTCTGGAGTAGCTTCAGCCCGACCCAGTAACCGCCCCTGCAGCAAGCGAATATTGTCGAGCCAGGGCTTTAGCTTGCTCGCATCCCAGCGGAAATGGGGCCAATCCGGTTGTTCCCAGATATACATGAGCCGAATAACCTGCTTTTTTGGATCATATTATGAGCCGATTATGCATCAGATTCGGCTCATTAACCAACCCCGGCTCTGGATTTCGGCAACCTCGGTCTCTACCCCGTTGCCCCCCCTACAGCAGGTAACCCGCCTTTCCATTCAACTGACCTGCGTCAGAAACCCCACGCGCTGTCAGATTTCTCTGGCTCTTCCCAGCTCACCCCATTGTCGCGAAGATAGCGAAGCAGGGGCCCATAACCCTTGCTGGTGGCGGTCTTGATGGCATAGTTCGCCCAGGTGTCCAGGTCGGCCCCGGCCTCGTGCAGCAGCTTGACCATGTGCGTGTAGCCCATGTCGGCCGCGTAGGGCAGTGCTGAATTCAATGCCTTTAGTGGCGGATTTTCGGTTTTCAGGTGCTGCTCCAATGCCGCCGCGTAACCGCTTTCACAGAGCTGTCGCAAGGTCAGCGAGCCCGCTGAAAACTGTTCCCGTTTCACCTCTTCATAAAAGGGCAGAACATCAAACCGGAAACGGGGCGGGTGGCCGTACAAGGCGACAAAATGACGGATGAAGGTCAGCAAGCCTCGTCGATGGTTGGCGTAGCGCTTTAACAGCGACACGGCATCCTGTGTTCTGCCGGTGACCAGGGCCCGCAAGAGGTAAGGCTCGCTTTCTATCGCCACCGCCAGTCGATCATCGAGCAGGGCAGCGATGGCGGCCTGTTCACCCTGGGCTTCACGAAGGTAGCGAAACTGTCGCTCTGTGAAACCCAGCATCACGCCGGGCGCCAAAAACGGTTTCCACTCTGCGCCAGCAATAAAATGGTAGCGAGCCACCGCTTGCTGCACGCTTGGGGGCTGCGGAGCAAAGCTTTCGTCAAACAATGACAACAGAGTCGATTGCGGATCACGGCCCCGCTGTTTTTCCTGGTAATCGCTGCCGGCACGAAACAGCTCATTGTCATACAGGGCGCACAGCTCTTGCTCCGCCAGCAAACCGCTTTTGACATAACTGCGCAGCAAAGCCACCGGGACTTTGTCCATGACGTCGACAATGCCTTGTGGCTTTAACCGGAAGACTGCCAGACAGTCACGATCCAAAGAGGCCTGCAACCCCTGCACCAGCACCGCAATAAAATCATTCGGCGAGCCAATCAGCGCGCCATGCAGCTGCTGGATAAACTCGGATGCCGCCAGTCGCATCAGGTCATCCCGCTCCGACAAAGTCCAGCTCTCGACAATCTCCGCGTCGGACAACAGCACATACTCCAGCGTGCTGAAACTGGATGCCCCGTCATGGTGACCCTCTTCATGAACATGCGCGATCTGACTATCGTCATACGACACGCGATGCAGATAACGGTGCGTCGGCTTGAGAAAGCCCGCGATATAACTGGCTCGGGTGGCCAGAATGCCGGATTGGCTGGCCAGGTCACCGAACAAGTCGCTGCTATGGGAAGGCGATTCTGTACAGAGGGTCTCGCAATCTGAAAGGTGATACGCCGAATACTGGCCCATGCTGATTCCATTTTTCTGCCGCAGTGAATCCGGTTAGATGGACAGCCATCGCATTTTCACCGGTGCCGTTCATCTTCCCGTTAAGGAGATAACAGCGTCAATGCGCAGAGGGAAACCGCAGTGCTCCTGCGGGCGCTAGGGTGTTGCGCGCCGTGGCAGACAGACATCCACTGCGATCATCACCAGCATGGCCAGTGCCGACAGAGGGAACATCAACGCCACCAGCAACATGACAGTCCCCACCGCAAGGGCGGGCTTTGGGGGCGCCGAGGGTGCAGCACGGCGAGTTTGGCGTTTCCACCAGAGCATGCCTCCAGTGACAATCAATGCCAGAATCAGGCACACAAACAGCAGGTTCAGCCACCAGTTCCACGGCCCCAGATCACCCTGATGAAAAGGAATCGACGCGGCCATGGCCTTGCCCATGGCGGGGTAATCGGCAAAGCGGATCTGTTTCAGTATTTCACCATTACCCGGATTCAGGTGCAGGATGCGCTCGTCCAACGGGTTGTTGATATCGCCGGCAATGGTGGTGGCCGACAGGGTCCAGACGCCGCGTTCGCCCTGTGGCCCACCCTGTGGAAAGTGCACGCGAAAGTGTTCGAAGCCCTGCTCACCGGCCCGCTTGACCACCGCATCCAGATCCAGCGGCGAAGGGCCTGATGATCCTTGCGGCAGGGGCGTCTGCTCCACGGCCCAGGGCACCCGATGCAGACCGTGCTCGTTCATGCTGGCGTGATCCATCGCCGGCGCTGGCTGACTTTCCGGCAGCTCAAAGCGCGTGCCAGGCAGGGAGCCCCAGGGCTGCACCAGCTTGCCACCCCAGATGCTGGTCCAGGCCATGCCGGAGATCAGAAAGAACAGCAGTGGCACCGCTATCAGCCAGCCAAGACTCAGGTGCCAGCGCCGCCAGGCAGCACGATTGGCCAGCGTGCGGGTGGGGATGAGTGCCCGCCAACCCTTGTTCGGCCAGGCTAGATACAGGCCAGTGACGATCATCAATACCGCCAGGCCAGCGGCCATTTCAATCAACAGCTCGCCGGTACGGCCAAGATAGAGCGTGCCATGCCACTGCTTCACCATGGCGTAGACACTATCCGCCGGGTCCATGCTACCCAGCAATTCCCCGGTGTAGGGATTCAGGTGCGCCACGGTACTCGGTGCACCATGCCCACCATGACCTCCGCCATGACCGCTCTGTAACGAGAAACGCGCGGCCTGATCCGGTTGTTGTGGTGGCAGATAGAGCTTCACCATGGCATGGGGGTATGCCTCGCGCACCGTTTGCAGCAGTACCGACGCGGGCAGCCGGTTTTTCCCGGGCTCCACCACCAACAGCTTCTGGTTCAGGACGTTATCCAGAGGCTTGCTCAACAGCATCAAGGCACCACTGCCCGCCAGCATGAACAGGAAAGGAATCACCAGCATCCCGATCAGGAAATGCCAGCGCCACACAGCCGCATGGAAGCGGCCGGGGCGGGTTGAAGGGGGCGCAGAGGCGGTCATGGTGATCCGTTCCTGATGAATGACTAGAAGTCGAAGCGCACGCCGGCGTAGAACGAGCGCGGCTCACCGGCCTGCAGAATCGCGGCAGCGCCTGCTGTCGCCGGATTGCTCAAATCATTGCGGGCACTCACATTAGCCACATAGGCTTCGTCTGTCAGGTTGCGGCCTTCCAGGTAGACTTCCCAGTTGTCACGGTTCAAGCCCGTGCGCAGGCCCAGTAATTCATAGCCGTCAACTTTGTAGCTGTTAGCAAAATCTGCGTAGCGATCGTCGACAATGTCGAAGGTGGGGCCGGCATAGAAACCGTTGGCATGGCGGTACATTACCTCGCCCTTAATAAAGAATTCAGGGGCTACCGGCAGCTGGTTGTCGCCATAGAGCGGATCATTGTCGAAGGTGAAATCATTCCAGGTCATGCTCAGTAGCGGCGCGATACGGTGGTCGCTGTTGCCCAGCGCAATGCTGGCACCAAACAGGGCTTCCACACCGGCATGGATGGTGTCATCCACATTGGTGGCCAGACTGGTGCCCGTGGCATTGGGGTCATCCAGAGACAGGATTTCGTCTTCGATCTGCGCGTAGTAGACGGTGAATTCCCAGTTCCATTCGCTGGCCTGACCCAATGGCGCAGAGCCACGGGTGCCGACTTCAGCCACCTTGCCCTGCATGGCATCCAGCGCTTCGTCGCTGGCAGAGACGTCATCTTCCAGTTCGTAAAGGGTCGGGGCTTCAAACAACTTGCTGACGCTGGCGAACAGTTCGCTGCGATCTGCCAGCTGGTAAATCACGCCAACGCGAGGGTTGATGGAATCGAAGTCTTCTTCCGGGTTGCGCTCCGCACCACTGGAAACGGTCACGTTGCGCACTTCCCGGTTACCGGTTACTGCCTGGGCCCCATATACCAGCGACCAACGCTCGGCAAAGTGCCAACGATCCATGGCAAACACTTCCAGGTTGTCAGCCTTGTTATCCACCTTGGTAGACAGCGCACCACGAACCCCACCACTATGCTGATAGTTGCCGCCTTTCACGCGGGTTTCGCCATAGTTCAGGCCCAGCAGCAGATCATGATTGCCCAGTTTTTTGTCGTACCGAATGGTGGTGCCGAAAGTCGTCTGATCATTATCGATCAGCAGGCTGAAGAACGGGTTCTGGACGATCGGGTGATAGAGCGACTGGTCTTCGAATGAAAAGCCCACCACCAGACTGCTGGTGTCACTCAGGTTCCACGCGGTGCGGTTGGCAACACGCCACTTCTCCACATTCTTGAGGAAGTTACCGGTCTCGTTGGAGGCACCAGCCTGGTACGGGTCCGCATCGAACTGGCCCTGAGTCAGGGAGCCCGCCAGTTCCTGGTCATTGTCCACGTAAGTCAGATAGAGGCGGTTCTCAACGCTGTCGCTAATCTGCCAACCGGTATTGGCATAAACACCACTGCGTTGCTGCTCCTGATGGGCTCGAAAGCCGTCGTAGCTGCGTTGCTCCACGGTCACCAACGCATCCAGATTGCCGTGAACTGTACCGCCCGTCACGCTGTTCTGTACCGTGCCATGGCTACCCGCACTGAGGTAGGCCTGGTTATCGGTGGTACGCGCGGTCGGGCTGATAAAATCGATGGCCCCACCCAGGGTGCTGGCGCCATAGGTCATGGCATTGGCGCCACGGGCAATCACCGCATAGCGGGCCGCCAGCGGGTCGATAAAGCTGTTGTGGTTGTTGCCATCCGCCGCCGTCACCGGCAGGCCATCGATCATCAGCTTGACGCCATTGCCATCATAGTTGACCGAATCCAGATTGGAGCCGCGACTGGACAGGAAGGTGCCGTCCCCGGTGCTGCCGTCTGCGGTCCACATGCCCGGCACATACCGCAGCATGTCGCCCAGCGTGGCCACATTGCGCTCTTCCAGATCTTCCGCCTCGACCAGCGTTACCCCACCCGGCGTCAGCGCCAGTTCTCGTTGCAGGCCCGCGCGTTCCTTTTGCGCTTCGGAAACCGGTTGCTCCTGGACCGTGATCGGTGCCAGTTCGTTAGGGGCATTTTCTGCCGCAATGGCCGCAGCGGGCAGAACAATAACGACGCCGCCAAGCGTCACAAGGCGGGCGGTAGATAAACGCATGAGGTCATTCCCCAGAAGTAATCAACAGTGGCGGCGCGCATTCTAGGGGAGGGCAGAGTCGCCGCCCATGTGGCATATCGCCGCACGGCAAGACAGCATGAGGCCCACTGTGTACCCGTTGCATTGTCAGTAGTGACAGGCACACTGTGTTACACGCACCCCAGCTTTTAGCGGCCGCTCACGTCGCCACGCTTCTGGCCAGGTATTTCTTTCAGCACAACGTCATTCGACCGTTGCATGAGGAGTTACCGCGTTATGTCCTCCAATATGGATCTCGCCAACCGTCCAGATTACGACCAGGTAATCCAGGATATCGCCGACTATGTGATCAACTTTGATATTCAGTCCCAAGAGGCCATGGATACCGCCCGTAACTGTCTGATTGACACCCTGGGTTGTGGTTTGCTGGCTTTGCGCTTTCCCGAATGTACCAAGCACCTGGGCCCACTGGTGCAGGGCACCCTGGTCCCCAACGGCGCGCGCGTACCTGGGACGTCGTTCAGTCTCGACCCGGTGAAAGCCGCCTGGGACATCGGCTGCATCATTCGCTGGCTGGATTTCAACGACACCTGGCTGGCTGCGGAGTGGGGCCATCCTTCGGACAATCTGGGCGGCATTCTTGCTGTGGCCGATCACCTGTCCCAGCAGCGGCTGGCCAACGGCCAGGCGCCGCTGATCATGAAGGATGTGCTGGAAGCCATGGTCAAAGCCCACGAAATTCAGGGGGTGCTGGCGCTGGAGAACAGCTTCAACCGTGTCGGCCTGTGCCATGTGTTGCTGGTACGGGTGGCCTCCACCGCCGTGGTCACCCATATGCTGGGCGGCGACCGCGAGCAGATCATGGCGGCCCTGTCCCAGGCCTGGGTCGATGGCTCGTCCCTGCGCACCTATCGCCATGCCCCCAATGCCGGCTCACGCAAATCCTGGGCCGCAGGCGACGCCACCTCCCGCGCCGTGCGCCTGGCCGATATGTCCCTGCGCGGCGAAATGGGCATTCCCAGCGTGCTCACCGCCCCGCAGTGGGGCTTCTACGATGTGTCCTTCAGCCACACCAACAAGGACCTGGCCCTGAAACCGGAAGGCGAGCGCGAGTTCAGCTTCCAGCGGGACTACGGCACCTATGTGATGGAAAACATCCTGTTCAAGATCAGCTTCCCGGCGGAGTTCCACTCCCAGACCGCCTGTGAAGCTGCGGTGACCCTGCACCCGCAGGTGAAAGACCGGCTGGACGAAATCGAGCGTATCGTCATCACCACCCACGAATCCGCCATCCGTATCATTTCCAAGCACGGCACCCTGGCCAACCCGGCGGACCGCGATCACTGCATTCAGTACATGACGGCAGTGCCGCTGATCTTCGGCAACCTGACCGCAGAGCACTATGAAGACAGCTTCCACGCCGCCAACCCGTTGATCGACACCCTGCGCGAAAAAATGGAAATCGTGGAAGACGAGCGTTACACCCGCGAATACCTGGACCCGGACAAGCGCTCTATCGCCAATGCCATTCAGGTGTTTTTCAAGGACGGCAGCCACACCGAACAAGTGGCGGTGGAATACCCCATCGGCCACCGCCGCCGCCGTGAAGAAGGCATCCCGGTGCTGGAGGAGAAGTTCAAAAGCAACCTGGCGACCCGCTTCCCGTCCGGCCGCAGCGACGCAATCTTTACGCTGTGCAAGGACCAGAAGACTCTGGAGAGCACCCCGGTGAATGCCTTTATGGATATGCTGGTGATTTAAGGACGACGGGAGTGGCATATGCCGCTCCCGTCAAACACCCCCATCAACACACTTCGATTACAACCTTGCCCCGGCAACGACCGCTACGGTTGCGCTCATAGGCCGCTTCGCTGTCTTGCAGGGGAAAGACACTGTCGATAATGGGGGTCAGGGCACCCTGTTCGACCATCTCCGCCAGGGTATCCAGATCTTCGCGGTAGGATTCCACCACCACGGTGCCGGCCTTCTTGCCGAGCAGACGGTAGAACGGCGTGGCCACCATGGACGCTCCCTGGCCACCGGTGGAAATAAAGTGCCCGTGCTTGCCCAGCAATGCCTTGCAGGTCAGCGGTGTTTCATAAGAGGTCACATCGAACACGATGTCGAACTCGCCAGCGGTCTTGCGGTAGTCCCCCTGGGTGTAATCAATCAGGGCGTCAGCACCGAGCTCACGGACGAAATCCAGATTGCGGGTACTGCACACCCCGGTGACATGCAGCTTCATCTGCTTGGCGATCTGTACCGCCAGCGTGCCGACCCCGCCGGAGGCGCCAATGATCAACACGGACTTACCCGCCTTGGCACCGCCCTTGCGCAGCCCCTGCAGGGCGGTCAGGGCGGCTAGCGGCAGGGAGGCGGCTTCATTAAAACTGAGGCCCTTGGGTATCTTCGCCACCCGATGCTGGCTGATGATCGCCTGCTCGGCGAGCGAGGCGGTACGCAGCCGCATGTCCATGCCATAAACCGCATCACCGATTTCGAAATGACGTACATTGCGGCCTTTGGCTATCACCACGCCGGCCAGGTCATCACCAAAGATAGGCGGCAGACGCTTGATTCCCACCGGGGTCGCGGCCACGGCCAAGTGGTAATTGAGCTTCCAGTCCTTGGGATTCACGGATGCCGCATGCACCTGTACCAACACATCATCCGGCCCCGGCTGTTGCGGGGCATCGGTCTCGGTCAGGGTCAGTTTGGCGTTCAGGCCCCAGCCTGTGGTGACGATGGCTTTCATGGACAGCTCCGTGATGACAATTCGGTGCCCAGCTTAACAAAGCCCTGCGCGCAGGGGAGGGTCCGATAACGCCAAGGGGAGGGCGGGATTGTGTCAATGGAGCTGCAAGCCGCAGGCTTCAAGCTACAACGCGAATCAGTGTGAGTACCGGTTTTGACGCCAGGGCGCGCGCCCATGCCACCAGCGCGGAGTTCGGACTCACAAGCCGTCACCGTCCTTACCCCGTGTTGCAGCTTGTAGCTTGCGGCTGTTCACCCCGGATCGATCTTGCCACGCAGGGATTTGATCTGGCCGCGTTTGGTCTTGTTGTCCATGCGGCGCTTCTTGCTACCCAGGGTCGGGCGGGTGGGTTTACGCTTTTTCTGCTCTACCGTCACGCTCTGGATTAACTGGGCCAGCCTTGCCAGCGCGTTTTCCTTGTTTTTTTCCTGGGTGCGAAACTGCTGGGCCTTGATCACCACCACACCATCGCTGTTGATGCGCTGATCACTCAACGCCAACAGCCGCTCCTTGTAGACGTCCGGCAATGAGGAAGCACGGATATCAAAACGCAGATGAATGGCACTGGAGACCTTGTTCACGTTCTGGCCACCACTGCCCTGGGCACGAATGGCCTGCAGGTCGATCTCTGAATCAGGAATCTGTAAATTGTTGCCTATTTGAAGCATGTCCGTCCTCATAATGTGTCGGGCAGCATAACAGGGAAGGGATATGACCATCATCGGGATTGATCTGGGCACCACTAACAGTGCCTGCGGGGTATGGACAGAGGACGGGGTCAAACTGATCCCCAACCGGCTCGGCGAGGTGCTCACCCCATCCGTTGTTGGCCTGGACAAAAACGGGGAAATCATCGTCGGCCGTACCGCCCGGCAGCGTCTGATCAATCACAGTGATCGCACAGTAGCAGCGTTCAAACGGCTGATGGGCACAGACCATCAGGTCAAACTGGCCAAACGCACCTTCACTGCCACCGAACTCTCCTCGCTGGTGCTCCGTTCCCTCAAGGAAGATGCCGAAACGTTTCTGGGGGAAACGGTAACCGAAGCCGTCATCAGTGTACCGGCCTACTTCAATGACAATCAGCGCCAGGCCACCAAACAAGCTGCGGAGCTTGCAGGCCTCAAGGTCGAACGACTGATCAACGAACCCACCGCTGCGGCCATTGCCTATGGCCTGCATGAAAAGCAGGAGGGCCTGTTCCTGATTCTGGATCTTGGCGGCGGAACCTTTGATGTATCACTGCTCGAGTTCTTCGACGGCATCATGGAGGTTCACGCCAGTGCCGGGGACAACTTTCTTGGCGGGGAGGATTTTGTAGATGCGATGGTCGAAGACGTGCTACGCGAGCAAGGCATACAGCGCGACCACCTCACCCCGGTGCAGTTGCAGAACCTGTACCTGCAGATGGAAGGCGCCAAACGCAAGCTCAGCGCCCAGGAACAGACACTGACACTGGATCTCGGCAAGCAACCGATGGAATTTACCGTAACCAGTGACTGGTTCACCCGTGTCTGCACACCGCTGTTATTGCGCGCCAAACATCCCATCGAACGCGCTATTCGCGATGCCAATCTCAATCCCGGCAAAATTGATGATGTGGTACTGGTCGGCGGCTCGACCCGGCTCGGGATCTTCCGTTCAACTGTGGGCAAGATGTTTGGTCGCTTACCGTCATGTCATCTGGATCCGGACACCGTTGTCGCCATGGGCGCCGCGATTCAGGCCGGGCTGATGATGCGCGATGAAGCCCTGGACGATGTGGTGTTGACCGATGTTTGCCCCTATACCCTCGGTACCGGCGTTCTCAATCGTGATAACCCCCGCCAGGGCGATTACTTTCTACCCATTATCGAACGCAATTGTGTCGTGCCTGTGAGCATCGTCAAACAGGTCTACACTGCCCATGACAACCAAACGGAAGTCACCGTCAAGGTGTACCAGGGCGAAAACCGCCTGGTCGAAAAGAATGTATACCTGGGAGAGCTAACGGTACCGGTACCGGCCGCAGCCAAAGGGGAAGAAGCCATCGACATCCGCTACAGCTATGACATGAATGGATTGCTGTCGGTCGATGTCACCGTGGTCTCCAACGGAAAAGCCCACCATCACCTGATTGAGCACGCTCCCGGGGCGCTTGGCGAAGCCGAAAAACAGGCAGCATTGGCGAAACTGGAAAAACTCAAGTTTCATCCCCGTGACGGAGAAGAGAACAGAGCTTTGCTTGCCCGTGGTGAGCGACTCTATGAAAGCTGCCTCGGTGATCGACGGGACTACGTGGCAAATGTCATGCAACAATTCGAACGCGTGCTGGAAAGCCAGAACCCGGCGGAGATCGCCAAAATGAGAAAGCAGGTCAGCGATGCGCTGGCCCAACTGGAAAATGAGGACTGGTTCTGATGGATCGCTGGGGCATTCTTGAACTGGAACCCACCAGCGATGCGCGCGCCATCAAGCGGGCCTATGCCCGCCAGCTCAAACAAACCCGACCGGATGAACAGCCCGAGGCTTTCCAGCGATTGCATGAAGCGTACAAGCAGGCGCTTGCGCATGCGGCCCGGCAGTCCAGTGCACAGCAGCCTTGTGCCGGCCCCCTCGGCGAACAGAATACAACACCGGAAACACTGGCAAGCTGGACCCTTACCCTTTCGGATACAACGACAACCGGCAGCGACACGGTACAGACTGAGACTCAACAAGCCGAAGATATCCTGGCCCCACTGCTCCAGCGGTGCGAGGCACTGATGGCCGAGCACCACGGTGCCCGGCAACCGCAGTACTGGAACTTCCTGTTGCAGCAGCCCCTGTTCCTCGACGACGATTGTCACCGCCGCTTTGCCCGCCGTTTGTTCGATCTCATCATCGCACATGAAGCGGCCATTCTTGGCGGAGATACACGCCGCACACCAATGTCGCCAGCGGTGCTCTTCTCTCTCGACAATCTGTTTTTCTGGTCTTCCCTGGAGGCCGATGCGTTCCGGGGCCATGACCGCGTGATGCTTGAATCACTCTTTTCGCGAATAGATGACGCACAGCAAACTCAGCCCTTTGCGGGGGTGCGAGGAGGAAAAAAAAGGATCGCTCACCAGCCACTTGTTAGCCACCCGTCTGAGTTCGCCCTGGCTAACCCGTTACTGCGCGGGTTGGCGATGGTCGTTGATGTTGTGATGCTGGGCCTGGTGCTGAAAAGCCTATTCAATATTTCCTGGGTCGACACACACTTCAGTCACTTGCGTCCGCAAGGTGACGACATGCTTTTACTGATCCCGATCTACCTGCTCTTTGCAGCACTGTGCGAACTCAGCCCCTTGCGTGCCGCCCCCGCGCCCTGGCTGTTCGGCCTGCGTGTCATGACCCGAACGTTCAAACCAGTGACACTGCGGCATGTGCTTCGACGAGCCGCATTCCTGTTATGCCTGGCATTAATGCTGTACCTGAATCAGTGGGCATTGGGTCTCAACACCTTGGTACTGCTGGTCATGTTCATCAACCTTTTTCTGCAGGGCGACCTGCTGCAAGACCGCTTTTCTGGCACACGTATTATCAACTGGCCTGAAACACGCAATCGCCAACGAGAAAGGAGAGGCTGATATGCCCTGGGACCTGCTCGGCATTCAGCCCACTCAGGATGTACGGGCGATCAAACGCGCCTATGCGCAACGGCTCAAACACACCCGTCCAGATGATGATCCCCTTGCGTTTCAGCAGTTACATCAGGCCTACAAAACCGCCCTGGCGCTGGCGGCCAATGATACGACGGCCCCGCAGGAAACCCCTGACATAGACACCGCAGAGGTTATTGACAGTGCCTCGACACCCGAACCCTTGTCATACCCTGATACCGAAGCAATAACATTACGCCCGTCAGCCGAGGCCCCTAAGGAGGCGGTGTCACAATGGATCAGCAACGCCAAACAGTATCTTTCAAGCCCAGAGGGCCGTTCACAGCCTCAGCAATGGCAACCGCTTTTTACCCGCGCAGAACTACTGGATGACAGTTTCCATCATGCCGCCGGGCAGGAGCTTTTCAGGCTTATCGCTGAACAGCATCAGGCAACTGGCGAACTTGCTGATGTGGCGGTGCTATCGTATCTGAATGCGTTTTTTCACTGGACAGGTCAACGCACGGCATTGGCTAACACATTGGGCAGCACCGTGTGCGACCCCATTTTTGCCCGACTTGATGCACTCAGCGCCCCCCCGGTAGAGGGTCATGGAATACGGGGAGGAAAGCTGATTGGCCCCTCTGCGCAGCGTGTCGTCGCGAACCAGGATCATGATGTCCCGCCCACACACGCCTATGGCAGCTACAGCATTCGCATCCTGGCCTTTGTGATGGACCTGTTTTTTGTCATGGTGGCCATTGCGATTCTTCTCGTAGGTCCCATCAAAATGATCAGTGGTACGCAATCCGGATACGAAAGCCTGTTGCTACTTTGCACCTTGCCGGGTTATTTGCTGATGGGTCTGATTATGGAAACCACTCCCCTGCAAGCCACTCCGGGAAAGTATTTGCTCGGCTTGCGTGTCGTCAATCGTCATGGCCAGCGTTTGCCTTTCTGGCACAACGGGCTGCGCGTTATTGCCTTCATCCTCACCGGCTTGCTCTGGAAAGTGATTTTTATCGTCAACGCCTTTTTGGGAGGGCGGCTGTTGCATGATCGCATTAGCCGAACGGTAGTGATTTCGCAGCGTTCTGCGAACGGAGGGTACTGACATTGCAGGTGACGATGACCGGTGTCATCGCCACCTGAAAGAGGTTACTTCTTCACATCCCGGTCATAACTCAACCGCTTGGCCGCATCCAGGGTCAGCATCTGCATGAAGGCGCGGGTTTCGCCATCAGAGCCTGTAGGCGTGCCTCCTTCACCGCCACCGAATACATACTGTGGCACCTTGCGGTTGGCGAAAGCCTGGGCCCAGATTTTCTGGATTTCGATTTCCGCATCCAGTTTCTGCGCCAGGGCGTTATCCGCCTGCAGCACGGCTTTCTTCTGGTAGGCTTCCGCGTCAGCCAGGGTACGACGGGTTTCCGCTTCGATACGGGCTTTTTCCAGCTGGATCTGCGCGGTCTGTTTCTCGATTTCCGATTGCTCTTTCTGTTTCTGGGCTTCGGTAATGGCCAGCTGCTTTTCCGTCTCTGCTTCGGTAGTGCGCTGGATCTGATCCACCTTGGCCTTGGCCTGCCGTTCTGCCACTTCACGCTCCCCACGGGCAATGGCCAGCAACCGCTGCTCTTCTTCCTGAACCCGTTGCTCACGGGCGATGGCACGGTCGGCGGACGCCTTCTGTTTCAGTTGCATGCGCTCGACAAAACGCTGGTTGGGATCCATCTGTGTCACACGGGCTTCCACCACGGAGACGCCGTAATCGATAAACCGCTGGGATTTACGCAGTGGAATACCGGTGTCATCCAGCATCTTGCGCACCACGAAGATTACCTTGCTGTCATCTCCGTAATCCTGCTGATCCGTGCCCATGGCAACGTTGGCAGAGCCCTTGATGTCACCGACGCGTTTCTGGCTGACTTCTTCACGACGCACGATATAGATGCCGTTGATCATCTGGTTTTCGAATTCGGTATTGAATTCGGTACGGCCACCGGAGTAGTACTCTTCGGCGCTCATCAGTGAAGCGTTGGCCTGCAGAGTTTCCTTGAAGGCCGGAATCAGGGCCGTGCGCAACAGGTTTTCCGGGGTGCGATATTCATGGGCCAGGCGCAGGAAGGTGTCCTGGTCCGTGGGAATGGTAAAGCGCACCGTGGCCTGGGCATTGGCATCCACCTGATCCAGGAACATGATGTTCTGTGGCGGCAAGGCAGCGGATGTTTCCGAGTGTTCGACTTCCACATAATCCAGCGTTTCACTGCCGCCGCGCACGGCCTGTACCGTCAGGGCGCGCTTCCAGGAGTTCCAGCGCCCGAAGAAGAAGAACTGATACCCCACATCGCTGACCACATGTTCCTGACCCAGAATGGTCCGCACGTGATACACATATCCCGGTTCGGCATAGAAGATGGACTTGTTCGCTACCACCAGCAAGACCAGTGCCCCAACGATACCCCCCAGCAGTCCCTTGACCTCAAATACCCCTTTGAGTCGTTCCATAACCATGATTTTTCCCCAGTACTTTTTTATTAAAGGGCGCATTCTAAAGCGCCCTCCGGGGAAGGATAGTGGTCAATGTCTTAAATTGCGGATTTCAATCCGTTCCTGGAAAACCTGATCCGGGTCAGGGCGACTGCCAAGGGAGTGGAGAGAACTCGTTCAGCCGTCATTTACCCCACATGCGCGGCAGCACATTGATCTGACCGGGTTGGTGACGGTGCAGGAAGGCCATGGCGATGTGACCGGCGACCATGGCAAGCAGTACCCACCCCAGCTCCCCATGAAGCAGTGATCCCAGATCCACCATCCAGTCGATCTTGTCACCGCCACCCGGCATCAGCGCAATACCAAACGGATCAAAGGCCCGGCCGGAGCCATACTGTCGTAATAGTGCCAACGCTGGGACCAACAGCAGCAACGCATAGAGGCCAAGGTGACCCAGTTTGGCGGGCAGGTCGATGGAGGGCGGACGGCTGGCCAGGTTCTTCAGGGCCCACAGCAAGCGGACCACAATCAGGATCATCAGGACCAGGCCAAGAGGTTTGTGGGTCGGCCAGAAAAAGGCCTCGAACGCACTGTCTTCAAACCCATAATGCGCAATGGCCGACAGGAACTGCCAGGCAATCAGCAATGCCATGCTCCAGTGCAACAGGCGAGAGACGGTTCCGTAACGTTCAGTGGTGTCCTGGCTGGCCATTGGCTTGCTCCTGATTGACGGTTCAAATTCAAGATACTGTCAGCCAAATGTGCAGGCAATATGGACCTGCACTCCCTACGCTCTTACTGCCTTAACCGCAACGGTCTGCCAGGCTGCTGCAGGACCGTCACGTCACCGGCACCGCAAAGTGCAGCATCACGTGCACCTGCAATTCCCCTACCAGGAACCCCAGTAACGCGCCAACGGTAATTAGAATCCACTCGTCCTGTTGAAAAGCCGGCCGAAGGAGCCCCTCGAACTCTTCCTCGGTTAGCTCCTGCATCTTGTTGACCAACAGGTTCTTCAGGTCCATGGCTTCTTCGGCATAGGCTTCCATGTGGCTCAGGGTTTCCGGCAGCGCTTCCATAACCTTGTCGGCCACCGACCGTTTCATTTCCTGGTATTTGGTGCTGCCCACCGCAAACACCACCAGCGGCTTGGCCAGACCGGCCTGTTCGTCCAGGGTGCGTTGTACCTGTTTTTGTACCAGGCCAAACAAGCGATCCGACAACGGCCCCTTGAGAATCGCTTCAATCACCGCCGCCGGGGTGACAATCTCGCTGGCCACCAGTTCACCGTAACGGGCCGCCACCTGTTTGCGCCGTTTCAGGAACAGGCCCTGCCATTCGAACAACCCCAGGTAGCGCACCGGTTGCTTGGGATTGAAGATCATTTTCAGTGCCAGCCAATCGGTGAACCAACCGGTGAACAACCCAAACAGCGGAATCACCCAGACATTATGGGTCAAGGCCCAGACCACGGCCTGAACAATACCAATGGCAAACCCAAACCAGATACCGGAATTGCGGATAAACTTGAACTCCACATGACCGGCTTCCAGGAACACCCGGTTAAGCAGTTCCTTGTCCCGCACCAGGGCATTGATGACCAGATCCTTGAGGTCGAACACCCGGTGAATATTGCTTTTGATATCCTCCATGATCTGCTCGACCATGTGCGGTGCTTCTTTCTGGATGCGCTGAATCACCAGCCGTTTCACCGATTCCGGAGCAGACTCCCACAGGCCCGGCTGGTACTCCGCCGCAACCTGACGGGTGATGTCGTCCACCGAGCGAATCAGCGGATCGCGAATTTCTTCCGCCACCCGATGCGGGTCGAGCTTGTTGAAAACATCCTCCGGCTTGAGCAGCCGTTCCATCATCAGGTCACAGGCGATGCTGGCCATGGTGGCCGCCTTGCGCGGAACAATGCCCTGCCAGCCCAGAAACGGGCGGATACCCATAAAACTGAGCGGCTTGAACATCATCTTGATGGCCACCACCTTGGTGCCATAACCAATCGCCGCGGCCACGAAGGGCATGGACAGATACAACAACCAGTTAGCCTGGATGTCTGCAAGAATCAGGTCGATATCGGTAATCACGCCTTACTCCTCATCGCCTGACTGGTCCGCCTCAGCTGGCTGACTGAGCAGGGCCCACATCTGTTGACCCATGGGCCCGAGCCGCAGGGTTTCCCGGTGAGGTTTCACTTTCGGCCAGTGCGCCTGAAGCCCGGCCATGGCGCGGCGGAAACCGCTGTCGCCTTCCAGCAATTCATAGTCAGTCCGGCTGGCTTCTTCAAAACCGGTAGCAATCACCCAACCCTGGCTGAACAACCGCTGCAGGTAGGTGCCAATCATGTCGGTGCATTGAATTCCGGCGGCACGACCCACGTTGGAATGACGGAACAGGATTTGGCCACGGGAAAACCGGCCACCGCTGTACAGGGCCAGCATGGGAAACGCGCTGCCATCAGATAGTGCCGCCAGAATGCGCACCTCATCGGCGGTCAGCCCGGCCAGCAACTGGCGCACCAGCATATCTTCCGCCTGATCACGGCTTTGCTCCTGGGACACATTCAACAGCTGATGCAGGTTCTCCGGGGGGCCGGCCAATTCGCCAGGGGTCTCCAGCGCTTCAAGGCGCTGCTTCAGGGTCTGGAGCACATCATGCTCGACCTGATGAAAACGGGCATCCGCCCGTTGAACCGGGGGCAGTTGCAGCAGCAACTGCTGGAGGCGCGCCCGCAGTCCGGCGGGCGACAAGGAAGATTCTGACACGCTGAATCCCTATTGTTATTGTGGTGAGGGGTTACAGACCCACTATTATTGTCGAGTGTCCGGGATTTTGGCCAATTCGCAAGTTACCGTCCGTATGCTTTGCGCAACCTGCGCTGCCGCTGTGGCCTCAGGGGCGCTCACGCAGGGCCAGCACCCGGGTTCGCAAATCCGTAGCGTCAACCTGTTCTGGCGCCACCGGCTGTCCCACCGCCAGTTGGATCCGTGACCAGAACCGGCTGGGCAGGCGGGTAAGCGCCTTGCCCCCCTTGTGACTAAAGAAGCTCCCCCACAGCCCGGACAGTGCCATGGGCACTACCGGTACCGGCGTCTCCCCGACGATCTTCTCGATACCCGCACGGAATTCGTCAATCTCGCCGTCACTGGTGAGTTTGCCCTCCGGGAAGATGCACACGACCTCGCCAGCCGCCAGCTCTTCGCGAATACGCACAAACGCCTGTTCGTAAATGGCCGGGTTACGGGTTTTGGAATCGATGGGAATGGTTTTGCCGGTGCGGAAGATGTAGTTCAACAGCGGCATGTCATAGATCGGTTTGAACATCACAAAACGCACCGGGCGCCGGATCGCCCCGGCCAGCAGCAATGCATCCACGTAACTCACATGGTTACACACCAGCATGCATGGGCCTTCTTCAGGAATGTTGTCCATCCCCTCATGCTTCACCCGGTACAGGGTGTGGGTAAGCATCCACACCAACAGGCGTATCAGGAACTCCGGCACGACGCTGTAGATATAGCTCGCCACCAGTACATTGGTAATGGCCAGCGCCAGGAAAAACTGCGGAACCGTGAGCTCCAGAAAACCGATCAGCACGATGCCCGCCACCGCCGAAAGGACCATCAACAGGGCGTTGATGATGTTGTTGGCGGCAATGATCCGCGACAAGTGTTTTGGGTTGGCGCGGTGCTGGATAAACGCAAACAGCGGCACGATGTAGAATCCGCCGAACACGCCAATACCGAGCAGGTCGAGCAGCACCCGGTAGCCGCCTGCCTGCTGCAGGAAACCCGCGATATCCACCTGACCCGTACCGGCAAGACCGGCATAGGAGAAAAACAGGTCGATACCAAACACACTCAGGCCAATGGAGCCCAAAGGAACCAGCCCCAACTCCACCCGCTTGCCGGACAGTTTTTCACACAGGAACGAGCCCAGCCCGATACCGATGGAGAAAGTTCCCAACAACAGCGCATAGAGACCATCGGTGCCGAGCAGATAATCATCCACGTACACTTTCAGCTGAGTGGTATAGGCCGCCCCGAGAAACCAGAACCAGGAGATCCCCAACACACACATCCACACCGATTTCACTTCGCGGGCGTAGCCAACGATATGCCAGGTTTCCTTGAACAGATTCCAGTTCAGTTTCAGTTCGCCATCCGCCGCCGGGGCGGAGGGAATTCCCCGGGCCGCCAGATAGCCCAACACCGCCAGCCCGATGACTGCCACGGCCACCACCCCATCGCCGACCCCTTCCATCTTCAGCAGTACGCCGGAAATAGAGCCGAGTAAAATGGCCAGAAAGGTGCCCATTTCTACCAGTGCATTGCCGGAGACCAGTTCCTTGTCATCCAGATGCTGGGGAATGATGGAGTATTTGATCGGGCCAAAGAAAGTGGACTGCAGCCCCATGCAGAACAGCACGGCCAGCAGAAAATACACCGCGTCGAAGAAGAAACCCACCGCCGCCGCAGACATGATGCAGACCTCAACGAACTTGATCTTGCGCACCAGGCTGGCCTTGTCGTATTTGTCGGCCACCTGACCAGCCAGCGCCGAGAACAGGAAGAATGGCAGGATAAACAGCGCGAGGGCCACATTGTTCAGGGTGTTAACACTGAGGCCGGTGACCACACCGGAGGCAATCAGCAGAATCAGCGCCTGGCGAAACACATTATCGTTAAAGGCCCCCAAAAACTGGGTAAAAAAGAACGGCCCGAAACGGCGTGACGCCAGCAGAGAGAACAACCCTTTTTTCATTTTTTCGCCTTTTTCTTCCTTGGTAGGGAGCAGAGTGACAAGTTTCAAGCTGCAAGCTACAACGCGATTCAATCTTACTGCCCTACGGAAAGGTTTGAGCCGCGCCTCAGCATTTCATCATCTCGGCGCGGACCGCATTCCTCTCCGCAACGACGACCTGTCCTCGTGTTGCCGCTTGCTACTCCCCGGCCCAGCTATTCAAATAATGCTGCAATAACGACTCAATCATCGCCTGCGCATCCACATCTCCGGCCACGACCAACTTGTCATCCGCGGCCAGCAGGGCAATACCGTGGACGCTGCCCCACAGGGTTCTGGCGGCCAGGTGAATCTGCGCGGTGTCCTGCTGTTGCGCAAGCTGATCCATGCGGGCTTCCACTTCGCGGAACAGGGTTGCGGTCTTTTCCAGATACCAGCCGGGTACCGCCGCGGCGTTTTGCATCTGGTGCATGAACACCATCTTCCACAGGGCTGTCTCGTCACGGGCCATGGACACATACACCTGTGCCATGTGCTGCAACTGCTCGCGAGGGGCAGGTGATGGACAGTCGATCATGGCTGCCAGCAGTTGCGCCAGGGTGTCCGCATTGGCCTGCAGAATCAGATCGTCCAGATTGGCGAACACATGGTAAAGCATGCCGGCGGTATAACCGATGCGCTCTGCCACCTTGCGCACACTGAGTTTCTCCAACCCGTGTTCAGCCACAAGGTCCCGTACCGCCTGTATCGCCAGCGCCTGCAATTCTTCACGGCTGTGTTGGTTACGACGTGCCACAGCAACTCCTGGTTGTTTTTACTTTTGAAGCAGCAGCGCCTGAGCCGCGGACCTTGAGCACATCAGGATAACGAGCATTCAGCCCTCGTTATCGCTCGGTTCGTGACTCAAGCGGCGCTCCTACGGTGCCGTCTGTGCGCCGCGCAACCCCGCCAGAATCTCTTCTGCCCGACGGCTCTGATGATCGCCGATCCCCGCTTCCGCCATGCGCTGGTCCAGGCTGTCGCCGAGACGATCCCCCTGTAACTGCGCTTCACTCTGCCACAACAGGCGACATTCTTCCTGTCGTTGCTGAATCTGCTGCAGGGTGTGCTGACTGTCGCACAATCGCTGCGCCAGACCGCGCTGGTCCTGATGACGTTGCCGGGATTCTCCAAACAGGGTTTCCTGGCTGCGCGCCATGGATTGCTCCTGGCGCAGGGTTTTCAGGGTATCTGCTGCCTGTTTGATAAACGCCTGAAACTCGGTTTTCTGTTGCTCCAGCGTCACGCCTTGCCGGGCAAGGCGGCTTTGCTGTTGCTCCAGATCCGCCAGACGCTTGCCGATATCCAACGCCAGGACATCATTCTCTGCCGCCAGGGCCTGGCGAGCCCCCTCCTCATAATGCCGACTCTGTCTGATCAACTCATCGGCACGACGCTGATTCAGTTTCTCTTCCGCCATCAGCCTTGCCAATTGACGGCGCGCGTCACGCAGGGATTGCTCGGTTTCATACAGCTGCTGGTCCAGCAGCAGCATGTCATTCGCGTTGACGATCTGTTCCATGCTGATACGGGCCTGGCCTCGCATCAGGGTTTTCAGTTTGGTCCATGCTGTTGCCATGGTGTTCTCCTTATTCACATCTGACATTCGACCGGTTTTAGTCGGTGTATTCCTTCAACAATCTTTCCGTCTTCGCCTCACTGATCCGGTTGATCAGACGCCGGGCCTCATGGTCATCGCGCAGGGTCTTGGCAAGGGTGATGGTGGAGCCGACCACAAACATGATGCCCATCACCAGGTAGCCCTTGATCCACAGGTCAGTGGGTAACCAGACGATGCCCAGCACCATCAACCCCAGGCTGATCCCGAATGCCGCCTTGACGTAAAACAGCCAGCCCCCGGAGTGTCGTTGAATCGCACTTTCATCCATGGTGAAACCCTCTTGTTTAACGGTGTTCAATTAAAATGCCAAACAACTAAACACCGTTCAACAATAAGGATGTTACCGGCTATGTCGAGGGGTGTTCAGGGGGCGAACCTGGCCGGCGGCCAATGGGCCGGGCAGGGTTGCCCGCCACGATGGTCCAGGGGGGAACATCCTTGGTAACCACGGCCCCCATCCCCACCACGGCATGATCTCCGAGGGTCACCCCGTCCACAATCCCGACCCGGGCGCCCACCCAAACATCCTTGCCAATGTGAATCCCCTTTGACGTGACCGGCTGCTCGCGCACCGGACGGTCTGCATGCACACCGTGGTTGAAGGCATAAAAGGTACAGTAAGCAGCGATACGGGAGCCGTCGCCGATATGCACCCCGGCGCCCCCTCCTTCCAGAGTCACATGGTGGTTCAGACTGACATTTCGGCCCAGGCGTACCGGGCCGTGAATGACGCAATCTGCGGCGATCTGGCTGCCATCACCGACGATAATGTCGCGACCTGGCTCGGCCAGCAGCACCGCCTGCGGCGCCACAAAACAGTCCGTTCCAAAAGTCACCGTTTCCAGCGCCATCCAGCGTTGCTGAAGGGCCTGCTGCCACGGCTCGGCCCAGGCGCGATGCTTCGGTTTCAACCGGGCATACAGCCAGGGCATATAGGCGAGGCGTTGCTTGTGTTGTTCGCGGTAATCGTCTTCGGTCATAAGGCAGGGGCAAGCTACAAGCTTCAAGCTGCAAGGCGCGATCATGCTTATTGAGCCTTGAAAGGCTGTGCCCGCGCAACATTAATTCCATGAATCGCGGCGCAGATCCAATCGGTTACAACTCGCCTGATCCGCGTTGTAGCTTGTAGCTTGCTCCTGAAAGAAGTGTTTAGCCGCCCGGACGGGTGCAGTAGCATGTCCGCCAAAACAAAGGAGACTCCCTTGAAGACACGACTTTCTCTTGTCCCCCTGTTGCTTGTCCTGGCTCTGACCGGGTGTCAGCACATGGAAGCGGTCATGCCCTGGGTCAACGCAGGCAACCAGATGGCCAAAGACGCCGGTTACGATACCGAGTCGCGGCTGGTCTCCGGCATCAAGGAAGCCCTGATCAAGGGCACCGATACCGCTGCTGCCCAGCTGTCCCGCGAAGGGGCCATGAACCTGCAACTGCC
This sequence comes from Alcanivorax sp. MD8A, assembly GCF_002888555.1. Lineage (NCBI taxonomy): Bacteria > Pseudomonadati > Pseudomonadota > Gammaproteobacteria > Oceanospirillales > Alcanivoracaceae > Alcanivorax > Alcanivorax sp. MD8A. The sequence goes on from NZ_AQOQ01000003.1 coordinate 116,668, forward strand.
GGACGCTGCCCAGCCGGTGGCCAACACCCTGCGCCAGTTTGGCTTGGGCCGTTATGTAGACCAGCTCGAAACCGCCATGAACCGGGGGGCAGAAAAGGCCGTCGCGGCGGGCGCCCCGGTCTTCAAAAATGCCATCAATTCCATGAGCGTGGATGATGCCCTGGGCATTATTCAGGGCGGGGACACCGCAGCCACCACCTATTTCCGCGGGGAGACGGAAGCAAGCCTGCGCCAGCGTTTTGAACCCATTGTGGAAGACAACCTGCGCAAGACCGGGTTCTATGATCAATACCAGACATTACTGGCGGCCTACGATAAGTTACCACTTACTAACAAGCCGAACCTGGACCTGGAAAAGTACGTTATCGACACCAGCATGGACCAGCTCTACACCCGCATCGGCGAGCAGGAAACCCAGATCCGCCAAAACCCCTTCCAGCAGGGCAGTGCCCTGATCGGCGCGGTGTTCGGTGAACAGGCAGAATAAGTCGCAAGCGACAACGCGGGAATCTTCATCGTGTCTGAAATGCCCTACGCGGACCGAATCAGGAGCGCGGGCAGGGCGGGCTGCTTAATGACGAGACCCGCCGCGTTGTAGCTTGAAGCTTGTCGCTTGCTCCTACGCCACCTGCGGCAACGTCAGGCGGGCGAAACGGGCCAGGATGCTGCTGGCATCCTGACACTCCCGCACATCCTGAAGATGGGTATCCACCTGCTGCTGGGTGAGGCTGTCACCGCTCAACGCCTGCAGGTAGGCACGCATTACATCAGCGCTGAACTCGGGGTGAAATTGCACCCCCCAGACACACTCCCCGTACCGGAAGGCCTGACAGGCGTCATGAACATTGCTGGCAAGCACCGTGGCGCCCCTGGGCGGAGTCAGTACTGACTGCCTGTGCACCACTTGTGCCCACGGATGCCCGACGATGGCGCTCAATAAGGGATCGTGATGCCCCGCCTCGGTGAGCCGCAGGGGCACAGTCCCAACCTCCATTCCCATCGGATTGTCAGCCACTTCGCCCCCCAGGGCATGGGCCAGCAGTTGATGCCCAAAACACAACCCCAGCACCGGCATCGCCGGGCTATCCTTCACCAGGCTATATAGCCAGTGGGTCAGGGCCCGCATCCAGGGGGTTTGCTCTGTGACCATGGCATGAGACCCGGTAATGACCACCCCGGCCAGCGATGCCGGTTCGGGTAGCGGGTCGCCATGGTGGGCACTGATGACACAGGCAGGGGTATTGCCAAGCCCCGTGTGAATCCAGTGGTCAAAGTCCCCATAGTGCTGGCTGATCTGGGGATAGGTGTTGCCGGTCTTGATGATGAGGATGGGCTTGCTGTTATTCATTGCTGGGTACCCTGAACGACATCCTGTCTTTGACTACTCTCCATCCTTACCCTCAGCAAGGGGCGTACCAACTTTTGAGGGGCAAGGGGCAAGCGGCAAGCTTCAAGCTACAACGCGACTCAAGGCGTTTCTCTTCTCAAATGCACTGCACGCGCCCAGAGATTTCAGCGCGGGGTCACATTCGTGAAAATACACTCATGATTCTGGTTCGTGTTGCAGCTTGAAGCTTGAAGCTTGTAGCTTGCCGCTTTCAACTGCACTCACTGTGCCGCGGACAGGTGATGAGGTGGTCATTGACCATGCCCACCGCCTGCATGAAGGCATAGACAATGGTCGGCCCGACGAACTTGAAACCGGCTTTTTTCAGGGCCTTGCTCATGGCTTCAGCGGTAGGCGTCAGGGCCGGCACCTCGGCAAGCGTCGCAAAATGGTTGATCGTCGGGGTACCGTCGACAAAATCCCAGAGAAAGCCAGACAAGCTCTGTCCGCGATCACGCATGGCGAGAAAGGCCTGGGCATTGCCAATGGTGGCCGCCACCTTGAGTCGATTGCGGATAATCCCGGGATCCGCCAGCAAGGCAGCCACCTTCGCCTCGTCATAACGGGCGATCTTTTCCGGATCGAAGCCATCAAAAACCTGCCGATAGTGCTCACGCTTGCGCAGCACCGTGATCCAGCTGAGGCCCGCCTGGGCACCTTCCAGATTCAGGCACTCGAACAGGGTCTGATCGTCATATTCCGGAACGCCCCATTCTTCATCATGGTAGCGCTGATAGAGCGGGTCATCCCCGCACCAGGGACAGCGGTCTTTCATCGGCTTCTCTCTTTTCACACTGTTCGATTTCCAGGGCTTCATAATCCGCAAGCGTCTGACCAGGCATGACCGGATAATGGCTGCCCAGGGTTTGCAGAATGACGATCCGGTCGACACGAAAATGCCGAAATGCCCTGCGCAATTCGCACCATCCCACCAGGGTCCAGCAATGGCCCCAGAAATACAGCCCCAACGGCCAAAGCGTACGCACACTCTGGGCGTCCAAGGCATCGCGGTAATGAATCTGCACCTTCACCTGATCGGCGATAGCCCGCTGCAGGGGATCGAGCAACGCACCAAGCATCCTTCGCTCGGGCAAGGCTGGCGCGGTTACCGTCGCTGTCTGCGCCCGTAACCGGGCCGGCACCGCCATGGCGAGTTTTTCCTGAACGGCCTGCAAAACTCCCGCCTGGCGCTGCCCAGCCCAACCTTGCGCCATGGCCAACCCGGTCAGCAACGCCTGCCATTCCTCGGCACTGAACATCAGCGGAGGGAGTTGATATCCCTCCAGCAGGGCATAGCCCTTGCCCGCCTGGGCGTAGACCGGCACGCCACTGCCACACAGATGGTCAATATCCCGGTAAATGGTGCGCTCCGACACCTCCAGGCGCTGCGCCAGAGTCTGGGCCGTGGTCCAGGGGTTGGCCCCGATGATCTGTACGATCTGAAACAAGCGTTCCGCGCGTCGCATGCTCTTCCCTGTGATATGTCGCCTGACGGCCTGCCGGCCGATATCCACACCATTCTACCCGGTGTCTACTGACACCCTGCTGTCAGTAGTTGCGAGAGGCGCAACAGCGGTATCACCGCTGCGGACGGCCCGGTATACTTGCGCCTTCGCGGAAAATGTATTGAACAACAGGATTCACCATGGCGGAACAACCGCAGACGGATATCATGACGTTTCAGGGCCTGATTCTGGCCCTTCAGCAATACTGGGCAGAGCAAGGTTGCGTGGTGGTACAGCCACTGGATATGGAAGTCGGTGCGGGTACCTTTCACCCCTCTACCTTCCTGCGCGCCATCGGCCCGGAGAACTGGAACAGTGCCTACGTGCAGCCTTCCCGTCGTCCCACCGACGGCCGTTACGGGGAAAACCCCAACCGGCTGCAGCACTACTACCAGTTCCAGGTGGTCCTGAAACCGTCGCCGGACAACATCCAGGAGCTGTACCTGGGTTCCCTGCGCATGCTGGGTTTTGATCCGCTGGTCCATGATATCCGCTTTGTGGAAGACAACTGGGAATCCCCAACGCTGGGCGCCTGGGGACTGGGTTGGGAAGTGTGGCTCAATGGCATGGAAGTGACCCAGTTCACCTACTTCCAGCAGGTGGGCGGCATCGACTGCTACCCGGTGACCGGGGAAATCACCTACGGTCTTGAGCGTCTCGCCATGTACATTCAGGGCGTAGATTCGGTCTACGATCTGGTGTGGTCCGATGGCCCCTTCGGCAAAGTCACTTACGGCGATGTGTTCCTGCAAAACGAAGTGGAAATGTCCACGTTCAACTTCGAGCATGCCAACGTGGAAGAACTGTTCAAGCAGTTCGACCTGTTCGAATCCGAGTCCACCAAGCTGATCGAGGCCGGCCTGCCGCTGCCCGCCTATGAATATGTCCTGAAGGCCTCGCACACCTTCAACCTGCTGGATGCCCGCAAGGCCATCTCTGTCACCGAACGCCAGCGCTTTATCCTGCGGGTACGCACCCTGGCCCGGGCCGTGGCCCAGGCCTACTTCGATGCGCGCCGCACGCTGGGTTTCCCCATGGCCGACGACGCCATTCGTGAGGAAGTGATGGCAGAGCTGCAAAAGCAGGATGAGAAAGCCGCCAAACAGGCGAACAAGAAGGGGAAGAAATAATGTCCCGGGATTTGCTGATTGAACTGGGCACCGAAGAGCTGCCCCCAAAAGCCCTGCCGAACCTGAGTGCGGCGCTCACCGACGAGTTTGTTCGCCAGCTGGATGAAGCAGGACTGAATCACGGTGACGTAGAAAGCTTTGCCGCCCCCCGTCGTCTGGCGGTACTGGTTCGTGGCCTGGACGACAAGCAGGCTGACCGTGACATCGAACGCCAGGGCCCGGCCGTACAGGCGGCCTTCGACAAGGACGGCAACCCCACCAAGGCCGCCCAAGGCTTTGCCGCTTCACTGGGTCTGACCGTGGACCAACTGGGCCGCCAGGACACCGGCAAGGGCGAACGTCTGGTCGCCAACATTACCGAGCAGGGCAAGCCCACCGTTGAGCTGGTGCCGGAATTCTTTGCCCAGGCCATTCAGAAACTGCCGATCCCCAAACGCATGCGCTGGGGCAAACGCAAGGTACAGTTTGTGCGCCCCGCGCACTGGCTTGTGGCGCTGTTTGGTGACGAAGTAGTGCCGTTCGAGTTGCTGGACCTGCAATCCGGTCGCACCAGCTATGGCCACCGTTTCCACGCACCGGGTGCCATCGAGCTGGCCAACGCCGGTGAATACCCGACACGGATGGAAAATGACGGTCATGTGATCGCTGACTTCAATCGCCGCAAGGCCATGATCGATGAACAGGCCATTGCCGCAGGCAAGCAGGCCGGCGGCACGGCGCAGATTGACCCTGACCTGCTCAACGAAGTTACCGCGCTGGTGGAATGGCCTGAAGCCCTCACCGGCAGCTTCGACGAGGACTTCCTGCGGGTCCCCCAGGAAGCACTGATCAGCGCCATGGAAGAACACCAGAAGTACTTCTCTGTTCTGGACGCCAACGGCAAGCTGATGCCCAGGTTCATTACCATCAGCAACATCCAGTCCAAGGATGCTGAACAGGTCATCGCCGGCAACGAGAAAGTGATTCGCCCGCGTCTGGCCGATGCGGCGTTTTTCTACGACAACGATTGCAAGAAGACCCTGGCGCAACACGGCGAGGGATTGGCCAATGTGGTGTTCCAGCAGCAGCTGGGTACCGTGGCGGACAAATGCCAGCGCATTGGTGCCCTGGCGGCAGTGATTGCCGAGCAGATTGGTGGCGACGCGGCCCAGGCCAAACTGGCGGGCGAGCTGAGCAAGGCCGACCTGAACAGCGAGATGGTGTACGAGTTCGACACCATGCAGGGCATCATGGGTTACTACCTGGCCCAGCGTGAAGGCCAGCCGGAAGAGGTCGCCAACGCACTGTACGAGCAGTACCTGCCGCGCTTCGCCGGCGACAGCCTGCCGCAGAGCAAGACTGGCATGGCCGTCTCTCTGGCCGACAAGATTGATACCCTGGTGGGCATCTTCGGCATCGGCCAGAAGCCCAGCGGCACCAAGGATCCCTATGCCTTGCGTCGCGCCACCCTGGGGGTGCTGCGCATCATCATCGAAAACGGTCTCGCCATTGACCTGCGTGAGCTGCTCGATCAGGCAGGCCAGCAACTTGGCGAACGCATTGATGCCAGCCAGATCGACGAGGCGTTCGATTTCATCAAGGGCCGTTACCGCGCCATGTACCAGGAGCGGGGCATTGCCACCCCGGTGATCCTGTCGGTACTGGCCATCGACGACGCCTGCCGCAAGCCACTGGATTTCGACCGACGCGTGAAAGCCGTTGCCGATTTCCAGCAGCGTGAAGAAGCTGCCGCGCTGGCCGCCGCCAATAAGCGGGTGTCCAACATTCTGGCCAAGCTCGACGGGGAACCGCCCGAAGAGATCGACGGCGCTCTTCTGGAAGACGACGCCGAACAGACCCTGACCAATCTGGTCGTGGCCAGCTATGAGCAATCCGAACCGCTGCTGGAGCAGGGTGACTATCAGGGTGTGCTGGAAATGCTGGCCGAGCTGCGTGAACCGGTCGATGCCTTCTTCGACACCGTGATGGTGATGGCCGAAGATGAAGCCGTACGCAACAACCGGCTGGCGTTGCTCGCATTCCTGCGTGATCTGTTCCTGAACGTGGCGGACATCAGTCTGCTGCAAGAGTAAGACGCAACACGCTGCACGCATCAAGTAACACGCAAAACCGGGCCGCAGTCACTGCGGCCTTTGTTTATACACCCAACACTGCTGTAAGAGCGTCGCTGGCGGCGCGATCACAACGTCGTGAGTGACGAAAACGAGTTTCGAAAGATAAAACCCGCAGACCATTCGGTTTCAAGGTTTTAGAAACTCGTTACCCGTCCCAGGCCAAGGTGATCGCGCCGCCAGCGACGCTCCTACAACTAAGGCACAGGGTTTATTCATGAACAAACTCATCATCCTCGACCGTGACGGGGTCATTAACGAAGACTCCGATGCCTACATCAAGACGGTAGACGAATGGGTTCCGATCCCGGGCAGCATCAATGCCATCTCACGGCTCAGCCAGGCCGGATATACCGTGGTGGTGGCCACCAATCAGTCCGGGATTGGCCGTGGCTACTACGACGTTGCCACCCTGGATGCCATGCATGCGCGGATGCGTGAATTGGTGGCCGCGCAGGGCGGTGAAATGGGCGGTATTTTCTACTGCCCCCACGGCCCGGACGATGGCTGCGACTGCCGCAAACCCCTTCCCGGTCTGATCGACCAGATTGTTACCGAGTATGGCGATGTCACCGGAGCACCACTGATTGGTGATAGCCTTAGGGACCTGCAAGCGGGAATCGCTCGTCACTGCCAACCGGTGCTGGTACTCACCGGCAAGGGACAAAAGACCCTGGACAAGGGCCTGCCCGAGACATTGGGTGACGTGGCCATTTTTGATTCTCTTGCCGACTTTGTTGATCACACCTTGAAGGACTAGGTATGCAGCACGACACACCGTCGCTGTCGATCAAGGTTCGCAGCGCGCTGTTTTTCGTGCTGTATAACCTTGCCGGAATCATTTACAGCTTTTTCTGCGTCATCGTTGGCTTCTGGCTGCCGATGCGCCCCCGCCATCGTTTTATCAACCAGTGGACTCACCTGACCATGTGGCTCGACCGCCACCTCAATGGGGTGAAGGTGCAGCTGGAAGGGGTCCATAACCTGCCCGATGCACCTTGCGTGGTGCTCTCCAATCACCAGAGCAGCTGGGAAACCTTTTTCCTGCAAACGCTCATCTGTCCGCAGACTACCGTGGTCAAACGGGAGCTGTTGTGGATCCCGTTTTTCGGTTGGGGGCTGGCCCTGCTCAACCCCATTCGCATTGACCGCAGCAAAGGCAATGCCGCACTGAAATCCCTGCTCAAGCAAGGCAAGGAACGACTGCAACAGGGACTACCGGTAGTCATTTTCCCGGAAGGGACACGCCAACCACCGGGCACCATCGGTCGCTTCAATCATGGCGGCACCATGCTGGCCTGCCAGGCCGGTGTCCCGGTGGTAGCCATCAGTAGCAACAGCGGTGATTGCTGGCCCAAAGGCAGCTGGATTCGCTATCCCGGCACCATCACCGTTCGCATCAGCCCCCCGATCGGCACGGAAGGAAAGAAAGCCCAGCAGGTCACCGCAGAAGTACAGCAGTGGATTCAGGAGCATTATCCGGGGTAGGGCAGGGCGTTTATTCGGGAAACGTGGGCGGCTAGCAGAACCGGTTGCCTCGCTTGGGCTCGGTTCGTTATGCGAGTGTTTTGTATAGGCTCTGGAATCCTTACCTCGTTTAGACTCGGATCGCCATGCGAGCATGGCTCCTACAAAGTGCTCGGGTTATTTATTGGCGCCGAACTCAACGATCTGAAAGGCGTTTCCGTTCTTCTAAAAAACCTGGGAACTATTTTGGGTTTGCCTTTCCAATCAAGTGTAGCTTGTAGCTCACATCTATTTTAACCAAACCCTTATTGCCAACCCTGCTTAAAATAATTAGAGTCGTCGCGCAGTTAAATGACAAATCACAAGGGCATAATAATGACCATCAATCTTGATGAACTTTCCATCGACGAACTGGAAAAACTGATCAAGCAGGCGGAAGCCGCTCTGGATAAAAAGCGTAAGGCTGAGCTGAAAAATGCCCAGGCGGTACTGGAGAAGATGGCCAAGGAACTGGGCGTAGATCCTTCTGAACTGCTGAAGGCCAACGACAAGAAAAAGACCACTCGCAAGAAAACGGCTGGCAAGAAAAAAGCAGGGGTACGCAAACCTGCTGCAGTGAAATTCCGCGACCCGAACAACAGCAGCAACACCTGGACTGGACGCGGCAAACGTCCGCTGTGGTTGCAGGATGCGCTGGCCAAAGGCGCAAAGCTGGAAGATTTTGCGGTGTAAGGCAACGCTGACACGCGACACCCTTGCACGCAAAGAAAAAGCGAACCCATCGGGTTCGCTTTTTTTATGGGTTCATCGTCAATTGACGCAATTAGAATCAGCTTCCCGTAGGAGCGTCGCTCGCGGCGCGATCACCTTGGCCAGGAGCGAGTAACGAGTGTCGAAAACCTTTAAGCCATCAGATCTGCTGATTTTGCCTTTCGAAACTCGCGACTTTGTGATCGCGCCGCGAGCGACGCTCCTACGGTGGCGCCGGTTGATAAACAAAGGCCGCAGTCACTGCCTGCGGCCTCGGTTAGGCGTGTTCCCTGTTGCGTTAATTACACATCCAGGTTCGATACCTGCAACGCGTTGGACTCGATGAACTGACGGCGGGGATCCACATCATCGCCCATCAGGCAGGTAAAGATCTGGTCCGCCGCAATGGCGTCTTCGATGGTCACCTGCAGCATACGGCGGCTCTCGGGATCCATAGTAGTTTCCCACAGCTGCTCGGCATTCATTTCACCCAACCCTTTATAACGCTGGATAGCCGTACCACGACGGGCCTGGATCATCAGCCACTCCAGCGCTTCCGCAAAGTGGCGAATCGGCCTCTGGGTTTCGCCACGCTGCACATAGGCATCTTCTGCCAGCAGGCCTTCCAGGGTCTCGCCCAGTGCCTTGATCTTCTGGTAGTCCGGAGACTGAAGAAAATCGATAGTCACTTGATATTCGCGGGGTACACCGTGAGCAAGTACTCGCACACGTGGCAAGAAGAGGCCACGCTCTTCGTCCTTGCGGGCACTGATGGTAAAGGTCTGGGTAGCATCCGTAATGGCATCCACACGCTTGCCCAAACTCTCACACCAGCTTTCCATGCCCGCCTGGTCTTTCAGGCTGTCTTCAGACAGGGAGGGCATGTAAATCATTTGCTCCAGCACTTCCTCAGGGAAGACCCGGGACTGACGATCCACGATTTTCATCACATTGCGGTATTCCGCAATCAGATTGGCCAGCGGTTCACCACTGATCGGCGGCGCATCGTTACCCGGGTACAAGGAGGTCTTTTCCAATGCCAGGGTCGTGAGGTACTCCTCCATGGCCGGATCATCCTTGATATAGGTTTCCTGCTTGCCTTTCTTCACCTTGTACAACGGCGGCTGGGCAATATACACATAGCCACGTTCAATCAGCTCTGGCATTTGACGGAAGAAGAAGGTCAGCAGCAGGGTGCGAATGTGGGAGCCGTCCACGTCCGCATCGGTCATGATGATGATGCGGTGGTAACGCAGCTTTTCCACGTTGTATTCATCACGGCCGATACCGCAGCCCAGGGCCGTGATCAGGGTGCCCACTTCCTGAGAAGAGAGCATCTTGTCGAAACGCGCCTTTTCCACATTGAGGATCTTGCCCTTCAGCGGCAGGATCGCCTGATTCTTGCGATCGCGGCCCTGTTTGGCTGAGCCCCCCGCAGAGTCACCCTCCACAATGTACAGTTCAGAGAGGGCAGGGTCCTTTTGCTGGCAATCCGCCAACTTGCCTGGCAAGCCGGCAATATCCAGCGCCCCTTTACGGCGGGTCATTTCGCGCGCCTTGCGGGCCGCATCCCGTGCACGCGCGGCATCAATGATCTTCTGGGTAATGGCCTTGGCTTCACCCGGGTTTTCCAGCAGATAGTCCTGGAAAAGCTCTCCCATGGTCTGCTCTACCGCCCCCTTGACCTCGGAGGACACCAGCTTGTCTTTGGTCTGGCTGGAGAACTTGGGATCCGGCACCTTCACGGAAATCACCGCTGTCAGGCCCTCCCGGGCGTCATCACCGGACGGGTTGGCCTTTTCTTTCTTGAGCAGACCTTCCTTGTCCATGTAGTTGTTCAGGGTACGGGTCAACGCACCCCGGAAGCCGGCCAGGTGAGTACCACCATCCCGCTGGGGGATATTGTTGGTGAAACAGAAGATGTTTTCCTGATAGGAATCATTCCACTGCATGGCCACTTCCACGGCAATACCGTCTTCCTCACGGTCATACTGGAAGTGAAACACCTGATTCAGTGGCGTCTTATTCTCGTTCAGGAAGCTGACAAAGGCGCTCAGGCCCCCTTCATATTCGAACACTTCCTCTTCACCGCTACGCTCATCTTTCAGATGAATACGCACACCGGAGTTCAGGAAGCTCAGTTCACGCAGGCGCTTGGCCAGAATATCGTAGTGGAACTTGATGTTACTGAAAGTCTCCGCAGAAGGGCGGAAGTGGATGCTGGTCCCGCTGGAGTCCGTGTTACCTACGACATCCAGGGGTTTGTCCGGTACGCCATGACGGTAGATCTGCTCGTGGACCTGGCCATTACGCCGAATCGTCAGCTTCAGCTCTTCGGAGAGGGCATTCACTACGGACACCCCTACACCGTGCAGCCCACCCGATACCTTGTAGGTGTTGTCATCGAACTTGCCGCCGGCGTGCAGTACGGTGAGGATTACCTCTGCCGCTGAAACCCCTTCTTCCTCATGGATATCCACCGGAATTCCGCGACCATTATCCTGAATGGAGACGGATTCGTCCGGGTGAATGACAACCTTGATCTCGGAACAGAAGCCAGCAAGAGCTTCATCGATGGAGTTATCCACCACCTCAAAGACCATATGATGCAGACCGGTGCCATCATCCGTGTCACCAATGTACATGCCGGGGCGCTTGCGAACGGCATCCAACCCTTTCAGCACCTTGATGCTGGATGAATCGTAATTTTTCTCCGCCATGCTCTTTCCTTATTCACTCCCGGTAAGGGATCGAAGCTTGCCATGTTCCACGTGGAACATTTTGCTCTCGATCGCCTGTAAAGCGTTGTTGTCATTCACGATGGCCGCCCATTGGGGCGCATCCAGCGCGGTTATCAATGTCTGGTGGCCCGTCATCGCCAGGTATTGAAGCAGACGGTGACGGTGCTCTTCGTCCAGCTCTGCGGCCAGATCATCCACCAGCAGGGTACACACCTTGCCCACTCGCTGTATCAGCGGTAGCTGAGCCAACACCATGCCATACGCCACCAGCTTGGCCTGACCACGGGACAACCGGTCCCGGGCCACTACCTCACCGATATCAATGCGAATATCCGACCGGTGAAAACCCGCCTGGCTGAACCCCCTGCGGATATCGTCTTGCCGCAAGCGCTGCAGCGCAGCAAGAGTGTCTTCGCCTTTTTGGCGCCCGGTCTGCAGCCGTAAACGGATCTTCATGTCCGGCGATAGCACGGCCAGGGCGTCATCAAGTCCAGCCTGCAGTTCTTTCAAATAGCTGCGGCGTAACCCTTCGATTCTATCAGAAGTCTGCGCCAGTTGCTGATCCCAAAAGCCCAATTCCCGCGGGTTTATGCTGCCACTGCGTAAAAGCGCATTGCGTTGCTTCAACGCAGCATTGGCGGTACGCCAGAGGGGCATAAACTCATGTTCCACGTGGAACATTCCCCAGTCCATAAAGCGGCGACGCAGAGCCGAAGCCCCAAACACCAAGTCCACGGAGCCGGGATGAAGCGCCAATACCGGAAGCAATGTGGCCACCTCACTGAGGGCCTTCGGGGTGGCACCATCCAGCTTGATCGCATCAATGCCGCCCGGCGTCCGGCGAACCCCAAGACGGCGAACACTTTCACCATCATGCACTTCCGCGTAGAGCGTCGCGGCTTCCGCCCCGTCACGCACAAGACGAGACAGGCGACCACCCCGAAACGAGCGCCCGCCACTGCCAATAAAATAGATCGCCTCAAGCAGACTGGTCTTGCCACTGCCGTTATCACCCAGGATTACATTCAGGGAAGGAGACAGGCTGACATCCGCCTGACGGTAGTTACGAAAATCTCCCAGCTGGAGACGATTCAACATAAATCCGGATCCTGACCCCGAAGACAGCACTGGCACCAGCGCAAAACAACCGCACCGGCAAACGAATTGGACATTGATTGTAGCGCAGGCAGCCCCAGGCTGCCTGCACCCCCAGCCACCTTTCTCCACAGCAAGACACAGGCTACCCACAGACCTATCCACAAGGCGAGGAACCCCAAGCCCAAGCTTAAATGAATAGCGAGCAAGAACAGGCTGACGCGCTCATCCACGATGAAGCACAAAAAAAGCCCGGCAAATGCCGGGCTTTTTCTATCCAGAACAGTCAGGTCACATCACAGCCGCATGGGCATCACCACATACACCGCCGCTTTACTTTCCGGATCGAAGACCAGGGCACTGCTATTGCTGTCCCCCATCTCCAGTTCCGCCTGGGTGCCAGACATGGTGTTCAGCACATCCAGCAGATAACTCACGTTAAAGCCGATTTCCAGCGGCTGACCATTGAAGTCCACGGACACTTCCTCTTCCGCTTCTTCCTGCTCGGGGTTGTTGGCGACAATACGCAGGCTGCCTTCGGCCAGCTGGACACGCACGCCGCGGTACTTTTCATTGGAAAGAATCGCCACCCGGGCCAGCGCCTGGCGCAGGGTTTCACGATCGGCAATCACGTGCCGAGTGCCTTCCTTGGGAATCACACGATCGTATTCCGGGAACTTGCCATCGACCAGCTTGGAGGTGAAGGTAATCGCGCCCACCACGATCCGCACATGGTTGCGACCGATCGTCAGCCGCGCGACTTCACCGGCATCCCCAAGGATACGAGACAGCTCCATAACCCCTTTACGGGGCAGAATGACAGAAGCCTCTTCTACCGGTGCCTCCAGCTCGGCATCGCACAATGCCAGGCGATGGCCATCGGTGGCAACCGCACGCAGACGGCCCGGCTTGAGCTCGAACAACATGCCATTGAGGTAGTAGCGAACGTCCTGCTGGGCCATGGAGAACGCGGTGCGGTCAATCAGGCTGCGCAGCACATTGGGCTGGATATCCAGCGTAGAGCCTGCAGCATCCTCTTCCTGGTTGGGGAACTCGGATGCGGGCAGGGTGGACAGGGTGAACCGGCTACGCCCGGAACGCACCAGCATGCGCTCGCCATCGACCTCAAACCGGATATCCGCTTCGGCAGGCAAGCTCTTGGCAATATCCACCAGCTTGCGTGCCGGCACCGTGGTTTCACCCGGCTGCATTTCCCCTTCCAGCGGCAGGCGAGCGACCAACTCCAGTTCCAGGTCCGTGCCCGTCATGGAAAGCTGCCCATCGCCCACTTCCAGCAACACATTGGAGAGCACCGGCAGGGTCTGACGTTTTTCCACCACCGCAGCCACCTGCTGCAAGGGCTTGAGGAGCTGTTCTCTATTGATTGAGAATTTCATCGCGCTTTCCCGTTCTGGTTACCTTCCTGGATATGGTCCCTGCTCATGACGTCAGCGTCCGTAGCAGGTTCTGATAATCTTCTTCAATTTCCGGGTTGGATTCCCGTAACTCCAATACCTTTCGGCAGGCATGCAGCACAGTGGTGTGGTCCCGACCACCAAAGTTTTCACCGATTTCCGGCAGGCTGTGGCTGGTCAACTCCTTGGAGAGCGCCATAGCCACCTGGCGCGGACGCGCCACCGAGCGAGTACGCCGTGGCGAGAGCAGATCGTTGATCTTGATCTTGTAGTACTCGGCCACAACCCGCTGGATATTGTCGATACTGATTTGCCGCGCCTGAAGGGCAATGAGATCCTTCAACGCTTCCTTGATCAACCCGATATCGATCTGCGCACCGGTAAATCGCACATGGGCGATCACCCGCCGCAGCGCCCCTTCCAGTTCTCGTACATTAGACCGGATTCGTTGCGCAATAAAGAAGGCGGCATCATTGGGCAGGTCAACCTTGGCCTCTTCTGCCTTCTTCTTGAGAATCGCGACACGGGTTTCCAGTTCTGGCGGCTCCATGGGCTGGGACAACCCCCAGCCAAAGCGGCTCTTGAGACGCTCTTCCAGGCCATCGACTTCCTTCGGGAATTTGTCGCAGGTAAGGATGATCTGCTGCCCGTTTTCCAGCAGAGCATTGAAGGTATGGAAGAACTCTTCCTGAGACTGCTCCTTACCTGCAAAAAACTGAATATCATCGATCAGCAGGGCATCCACACTACGGTAGAAGCGCTTGAACTCATTGATGGTCTTGTTACGCAGCGCCGAAATCATATCCGCCACAAAGCGCTCACTGTGAAGGTACACCACCTTGGCATTGGGGTTGCGGCGCATCAGCTCGTTGCCCACCGCATGCATCAGGTGGGTCTTGCCGAGCCCCACACCGCCATACAACAACAGCGGGTTATAGCCATGGCTGGCCGGGTTCTCCGCCACCTGCTGGGCTGCCGCCGCCGCCATGCGATTCGACTTGCCCTCTACAAAGGTGGAAAACGTAAAGCCGGTATTGAGATTACTACGGTGCTTGCGGGCACCACCGACTTCCGCCACAACAGGGCGCGGCTCAGGGGCCTCCTGATGACTCTGCATACCATTAAAGGGCTGAGGGGCAGGACGAGCTGTGGCGGGCTCTGCAACGGGCGCTACGGACGCAGGGACAGGCCGGCTGGAGCCGACCTCCAGACGCAACTGAGGCAACGGGCCAGACTGCATCTCGCCCAGCACCTCGCCAATGCGATCCAGGTACTTGTCACGAACCCAGTCCACCACAAAGCGGTTGGGCGCAAACAGGGTCAGCTCGGCACCATCTGCGGACGCCGCAACCTGTAACGGGCGGATCCACATGTTGTATTGCTGTGACGGCAACTCATCTTCGAGCCGCGTCAGACAGCGTTGCCAGAGCTCTTCAGACACAAAACCGCCTTGCTCGCTTGTCGTTATACAGAGAAAGAGGGCTCAAGGTGAACCCGAATCGAGCCAGCCATTCTACCCTCAGGCAGGCACATCTATCCACAGGGCGGCCGGCATTTTTTGCAATCATTCACTCTGTGGATAACTATGACCATAACCGTGTGAATTCCCACAGGGACAACCGCGTGGATAACCACCGGGATGAGTTATACACACAGTTAATGACAGGCCATCCCCATGTCGTCCCCGCAGACGACACAGGGTCATACGCAAGTTATCATTAACACAAGATTTTGAATTTATTAGATATTTGATACTTACCCACAGAATCTGGCGAGCCCTATAATTACCAATACAACTAATAAATACTTAAATATATAAATTCTATTAACAGTGACCGTTTCAAAAGGGATCGAGCATGCTCAAGGCTAAATCCTCAACGAAGAAAAGACGTGAATCGGCGTTGTGATGAACCAGATGAAGCGCTTATGACTCTTGACAGTTTGCAGCAGGACCGTCGCTCGTGGCGCGATTCCAGACCTGGGTTAAAAACAAGTTCACCGCAGGGAACACTCCGCCCACAGAGAAAAGCCCTCTTTGCTGTCGGGCATTCCTCGCTAAAGTTCGAAACCCAAAAAATCGCCCCTTCCCACGACAATCCCGTCACGCAATATCGTTGACACTGAGACCGGGATTCCCTAGACTTGCCGCCCTTCTAAATAGCAGTCTATTTCCACAGGTAAGACGCCATGAAACGTACATTTCAGCCCAGCGTACTGAAGCGCAAGCGCGCCCACGGTTTCCGTGCCCGTATGGCCACCAAGAATGGTCGCAAGGTACTGGCTGCTCGCCGTGCCAAGGGTCGCAAGCGGTTGGCTGCCTAAGCCAACCGTTTTCTCCTACCCTCCGGCTGAGGTAACTGTGCCTTTGTCCCAGGCCTTTACCCGGCAACACCGACTTCTCACCGGTTCTCACTATCAGGCTGTTTTTGACCACGCTTCCTGGAAGGTGGGCAATGCCTCGTTTTTGTTGATGGCAAAAGCCTCTGAGGAACCCCTGCCGCGACTGGGTCTGGTGATTGGACGCAAGCGTGCCAAACGGGCAGTTGACCGGGCCTGTATCAAGCGCCGCGCCCGTGAACAGTTCCGGCTTCGCCAACAGAGCCTTCACGGCCTGGATATTATCTTGCTGGTCCGCGGTCGTGTGGATCACCCCGATCCAGCCCTTGTCAGCCAACAGCTAGGTCAGCTTTTCGACAAGCTGCTTGCCAAGTGCCGGCAGGCTTGAGAAACTGCGGCCCGTTTTTCACGCCAAAGATAAGCCTCTTATGGAAATCCCGCGCGCCTTAGTGATTACTGGCATTGCCGTCGTCTCCTACCTGATGATTCAGGCTTGGCAGAAAGACTATGCCAACCCCTCCCAACCCGCTGTCACCGAGCAAGTGGCTGACGCGGGCAACGCGACCCCTGATCTTCCCGCTCCCCAGTCTGATTTGGGCGAGGATAACGGGGTGCCCTCCGCGCAAGCCGAAACCGCAGCGGCTGACGCTCTGGGCCTGCCTGCTGTGGAAAACACGCAGACCTCCTCCTCGTCACGGCAGATCGAAGTCAACACCGACGTATTGCGAGTCGAAATCGACCTGCAAGGTGGGGATATTGTCCGCCTGGCACTGCCGGACTACCCAACCCACGTCGAGACACCGGATCAGCCATTTGTACTGATGGAGCAGGATGCTACCCGTACCTACGTTGCCCAGAGCGGCCTGGTGGGGACTAACGGCACCGATTCCAGTGCTGGCCGGCCACTGTGGTCAGCTGCGTCAGACCGCTACACCCTGAATGAAAGCGACAATGAGCTGAATGTTGACCTGACCCTGAGTCAGGACAACGGTGCGCAAATCATCAAGCGCTATACCTTTGAAAAAGGCAGCTATCTGGTGCGTGTCAGCCATATCGTCCGCAACCAGGGCAATAGTGAATGGTCCGGGGCCCTGTACGGGCAGATCAAACGCGATGGCAATGACGATCCGGGGCTGTCCAAGCAGGGCTGGGCGCCCATGCCGACGTATCTTGGGGCAGCCTACTGGGATACCGAAAAGCCCTACAACAAGCTGGACTTCGATGACATGCAGGAAAGCCCGCTGAACCTCACTGTTGAGGGCGGCTGGCTGGCCATGGTGCAGCATTACTTTGTATCGGCGTGGATTCCTGACCCGCAGCAGCGTAACCACTATTCCAGCGTGCACCTCAAGCAGCGTGACCAGTACCTGCTGCGTTTTGTGTCCCCCACCGTGAAAGTGGCGCCGGGCGAAGAGAAGGTACTGTATGCCGAGTTTTATGCCGGGCCGAAAACCCAGGATCACCTGGAAGCCATCAGCCCTGGCCTGAACATGACCGTGGACTATGGCTGGCTGTGGTTTATTTCCCAGCCGATCTTTGCCCTGCTGGTGTTCCTGCAGAGCGGCGAAGTGTCCATTTTCGGCATGGATATCGATATCGGTGGCGGCGTCAGCAACTGGGGCGTGGCGATCATTCTGCTGACCTTCATCATCAAGGCGATCTTCTTCAAGCTTAGCGCGACCAGCTATCGTTCCATGGCGAAGATGCGCAAGGTGGCTCCCGAGATGCAGCGCATCAAGGAGCAGAACAAGAACGATCGTCAGAAAGCGCAGATGGAAACCATGAAGCTGTTCCAGCGGGAAAAGATCAACCCGCTGGGTGGCTGTCTGCCGATGCTGGTGCAGATGCCGGTGTTCATCGCCCTGTACTATGTGCTGCTGGAATCGGTGGAGCTGCGCCAGGCGCCGTTCTTCCTGTGGATCAATGACCTGTCGGTGATGGATCCCTATTTCGTGCTGCCGATCCTGATGGGCGCCTCCATGTTCCTGCAGACCCGCCTTAACCCGACCCCGGCGGATCCCATGCAGGCCCAGGTGATGAAGTGGATGCCAATCGTGTTCTCCGTCTTCATGTTGTGGTTCCCGGCTGGTCTGGTGCTGTACTGGCTGACCAACAATATCCTGTCCATCGCCCAGCAGTGGGTAATCACCAAAAACATCGAAAAAGGCAACGACTAACGTCGTTGCCGGGTGCACGGTCTCCAACCTATCCGTAGGAGCGTCGCTCGCGGCGCGATATTGGACGTTGGGGATCGCGCCGCCAGCGACGCTCCTACGGGTAGCGAGCCTTTTAAATTCGTGACATTTCGCCCTTTTTAGGTTTTCCTTGCGGCTTGAAGCTTGCCGTTTGTCGCTTTTTCCCATGCCTAATTCCGCTGACACCATCGTTGCCATTGCTACCGCTCCCGGTCGGGGTGGGGTGGGTGTGGTGCGTCTGTCCGGGCCTGCTGCCCTTGGCATCTCAAAATCAATCTGCGGCGATCGCGAACTGACCCCGCGCCTGGCGCACTTTGCCCGCTTTCGGGATGTCGCAGGACAGGTCATCGACGAAGGACTGGCCATCTATTTCCCAGCGCCAAACTCCTTTACCGGTGAAGACGTGGTGGAATTGCAGGGGCATGGGGGCCCCGTCATTCTCGATTTGCTGGTGAAGGCGTGTATCGATGCCGGTGCACGGCAGGCTCGGGCGGGGGAGTTCTCTCAACGGGCCTTCCTGAACGAAAAGATGGACCTGACCCAGGCGGAAGCCATTGCCGACCTGATTGATGCCGGTACAGAAGCCTCTGCCAGAGCCGCGCTCAATTCCCTGCAAGGCGCTTTTTCCAGCGAAGTGAATCAACTGGTAGAAGACCTGATCGGCCTGCGCATCTATGTGGAAGCCGCCATCGATTTCCCGGAAGAGGAAATCGACTTCCTGTCAGACGGCAAGGTAGCCGGTGACCTGCAAGCGGTGCACCAGCAATGCCTGCGGGTGCTGGATGAGGCTCGGCAAGGCCGATTGGTCCGAGAAGGGATGACCCTGGTCATTGCGGGCAAACCCAATGCGGGCAAATCGTCCCTGATGAACGCCCTGGCCGGGTTCGATGCGGCCATCGTCACGGACATAGCGGGCACTACCCGGGATGTGCTGCGCGAATCTATTCAGATTGATGGCATGCCGCTGAACCTGATCGATACCGCCGGCCTGCGTGACAGTGCGGATGTGGTCGAGCAGGAAGGCATCCGCCGGGCCTTTGCTGAAATCAAAAAAGCCGACCGGTTGCTGGTCATGGTGGATTCCCGGGAACAGTCAATAGATCCACAGGATATCCACAGCCTGTTGCCGCAGAGTCAGCAACAGCTGGAGGATCTGGCGCTTCCCATCACCGTGATCCTCAACAAGGCGGACTTGTCGGGCTTGCCCTGTGGGCCGCGTTCGGATGGTTGCTTTGTACTGTCCGCTTCCACTGGAGAGGGGCTCCCGGCCTTCCGTGACCACCTCAAACAGGTGGCTGGCTACCAGGGGGAGGGGCAAAGCCGATTCTCGGCCCGCCGCCGCCATATCACTGCGCTGGAGCAGGCCCTGCAGGCTCTGGAAAACGGCCGGGCGCAACTGCACGGTTATGCCGCAGGCGAACTCCTCGCCGAAGATCTGCGCGCCGCCCAAAAAGCGCTGGAAGAGATCACCGGCGCCTTCACCGCCGATGACCTGCTCGGCCGCATCTTTTCCTCCTTCTGCATCGGCAAATAACCCACCAGACATCCCCTCTCCGTAGGAGCGTCGCTCGCGGCGCGATAGCCTAACGCCTGGAATCGCGCCGCCACCGAGCGCAGCGAATGAACGCCCGCAGGGTGAGCGTTGCGAATAACCGGCGCTCCTACAGCGGCTTCGCGTTCAAGGGTGGGGGGATCCCCCTGTGGGTGTGGTCCCCTCCACACCGTAAGCGATTGATAAACAAAACGTTTCCTAAACAAACCGTCTACACGATTGGCCAAATAAATCGCCTTTATGACCATTCCGCCCATCTGCCGACCAGTGAAAAAAACCCTTATAAAACAAGGGAATAAAGTTGCGTATACAAAATCCCGCTTGCTGATCATTGTTTGATCAGTACTATCGCGCCACCTTATGTAAAGCTATAGCAACTATCTGTGAACGAATGTAAACAGATAGGAAATAATAATAGAAAGACTGTATATGGGAGAGTGCGTCATGCAGACGATTCGTCAGCGCATGCGTGTTGTGTGCTATTCAGCGCGAGCGGGACTGCTCGGCCTGCTGGCCCTGTTGCCCCTCAGCAGCATGGCTGCACTGGAGCGCATGGATGACGCCGCCATGTCCGATGTGAGCGGGGCCGGTATTGCACTCGGTTTTGAGAATTTTCGCTGGCTCACCAAACCGACCAGTTATTTTGAGCAGATGGGCACAGCTCCTGTCGGCACAACCACTTTTCAACGTGCCGATATGCGTTGGTATGGCTTAAGCATCACCGCAGTCCCTGATGGCTCGACCGGAAACGAGGGTTTCCATTGGGATCAGTCTGGTAGCAGTTTTGGTACGGCGTGTACTGGCACCGGTCTGGCTTGTCCGCTGGGAGGTGTGATCCCAAATTTCTCCCCCTACGATAACCCCTATGTGCTGCGGGCCTTTTCTCCTTCGGGCTATAGCTATGATGGCACCTTGCTGAATGCGGATCCGGATAGCCCGGATAAAACGGTTTATGAATACGTTGCTCCAACCAATCAGCCTTACTACAACTTTGCCTTCATGGGGGAAATAGAAGCAGGCAGAACTGCTCCCAATGAATACTTGAATGCGCAAAATATGTCCAGCGGCGTTACGGGGGATGTGGGAGATTTTCTTAAATCACAGACATTGATTCAGGGGAATGCGGCAGGTTCCATTTTCAGGCTGTTCCAGCATACCCAGCCTGGTAATGAAACCTTTGCAATCATGTACCACAGTGATTTGCGAGGGGATTTCCGTTTCTCGGCTGCTCAGGATAGCCGAGCTGCCAGCGATGTTGTTGGTGTACCAGTAATTTTTGATGAACAGGAAGGGCTTCATTTTAAAAATGTAGAAGCATTTATTGCCCTTGGCCAACCTTTCTACCAAGCGTTAACTCTTGATGCAGTGCCCAGTCAGGACGGTAACTTCATTATGGAACTGCCGTTTCTCAGGGACCCGGCTCAAAGCCCTTATGTTGCTTTGAACAATGCGCAGAAACACTTCTATTCGTACGCCGTTGACGAAGATGTGGTGCACGGTAGCTATGTGCTTGATGGAACCACCTATGAGAATGGTATAGCGGGTTTCATCACGGCTCGACTTGCTTACTTGCACAATATTGGCAGTCCAAATGTCGCCACATACGAACAACACGTGATCAACCAGTATGGCGTCACCCTTTATGAAGGTTTTGCCAATGCCCAGGCCTGGTTGGATCAATACAACACCACCATGGCTACTCACGTTGGGGAGACTGGACTCCTTGCCGTGGGATAGGTTGCCCAACCGTACATGGCGTTAGTGGTACGAAATCGCACCCGGACCGTAATGCCTATAACAGTACTTCTGACGGCATGTTCTTTCGAAAATGCTCAACCTGCGCTGACTTTGATGCGTTTGCGTACATGCTAACTGCGGTGGATGTGAGAAACGGCAACAGTCAGTACACCTGCCCTGGCGGTGAGGGGTGTGCGGGCGATGGCTATACCCCTCGCGGCGTCGGTGTCTCTAATAGAAATGATGGTCCTGGGGACCAATATACCGATGGCTACGATATGAGTGGCCGTTATTACGCTATTTCGGATAGCTGTCAGGCAACAAGTGGTGATCCATATCGCTGTGGTTATGGAGGAAGTTACTCCGTTAATGCGGGGGCCAAGCATGTATTTGTTTTAAATAAACTTGATCCATCAACGACATTTGGCGTTGCAAGCCGCCCCTACAAAGAAGAAGTGGATTGCGGTTTCTTCTGTGGAACCACGGGTGAGACTCGAGGCATTCCTGTTATTAGAACTGATGTTGTCAACATCGGGGATTCCAGGATTGAAGGAATGCAAATGAATTACATGAAATTCACCAGTTACGGTGCAGGTTCGCCGTAAAGTTATCGAAATGAATAAAAACAAAAAAATCTGCAATGTAAGAATTTTTATCGCATTGCTGATGGTTTCATACTCGATATCTGGTAAAGCGCTTTCTCATTCAGGAATGGTCGAACTTGAAGATAGCGATTTGCGGGAAGTATCAGGTCAGGGGTTGTTTGTGGCCGATATGATTCGTGGTGACGAGCTGACAGGGGCGAATGAATACTCAACACCGTTCAATTTTTACCGAGTAGGTATGGATGGTGAGATGCAACTTAATCTCAACATGACAAAGCTGCAGCTGGGGTGTGGTGGTGTGAATGACTTCCTGTCTGGTCATGCAGGTTGTGATATCGATATTGACTACGTCAGCATGATGGGCCGTGATGGTTACAAGCCTGGTGATCCACAAAGCCCCGTTACGCTGGATCGCCCATATATGGAATTTGCGATAAAGAATGATGATACCCATACCATGCGCGAAGTGGTCGGGATCAAAATCGGAGCCGCGACAGTCGATGGTTTTATGGCAACAGGGCGCCGTTACTACAATGGGGTCGTCAACGAAGAAAATACGGGATTCGGCAGCACGTGTAACCCCAGTGATTTTGTTGGTGCAAACGTCGTGGGATGCCACTCGGGCCTGAATTCGGTGAGTGGCTTTCTGGGAACAGATCTTTCTTTAACAATGCGAGTGAAGGCGGCGGTCGCTGGCCTTATTCCATTGGATGCCTGGGGTTGTACCGGGCGAACAACAACTACCGTTGATGAATGCGGTACGAGTCAGGATGAATCCATTTTTGTGGACCTTGCAGGAACACGTATGCAGAGTCTGGGACTCAGGTCGGCGGTATTGACACTCAATGGTGATGGCATTGTTTCCTTGCTCCAGGCGATTGGTCTGAATGATGTCTACGCTCAATTGAATGCGGATGCTCGTACTGTGCACGGTCTTGCCTTTGCGGAGACTGGTGACTTCTTTCTGTCGTTCCAGCGCGAGCCGGTCGCTTATCCCCGTTATGCCAAGGTGTCACCAACAGAAGAGTTTACCGAGCAAGGACTCATGGGGGTTGCTCTGGATGCTTGTGCAACCACCACACACGACACTCCCCGTTGCCATAGTGCCTATGCGGTGCCTGCAAATACCGGGTGGTGGATGAATGCACCAAGCGCCAAACTGGTTGATGTCTTCAACGATGATTTTGATCTTGGCAATGTGTCTATTGGTGGAGCCCTGGAGCTCCTGGGGGCGCCAGGTTTCCTGATTGAAAACCCGGAACTTAATTTTCACCGTGCACAAAACTGCTATGGCAGCAGTAAGTTCTGCTAGGGGAGGAAGGCGATGAGAATAATGATAAAGCCCCTTTATTTACTACTGTTACTGATTTCTGGCGTCATTAAGGCAAATGATCTTTCGCCTATGAACGACGAAGAAATGGGAGCCATAACAGGACAAAATGCCATTCAGTTGTCGGTAAAACTCCATAACAATGTAGAAGTTCAAGATAACAATCACGTTGCCGGGGCGCATTGTACACCTGATGCAAGTGGCTATAGCCCGTGCCGTCTCGGCATGGAATTTGTCGACAAGGAACGAAACTGGCTGGTGATGAAACAGTTTTACGGATATCTGAATCTGACTGATATCCGTTTGGAAGGGGTAAGCCTGCCATCCAGCAATACAGCTTACTACGATCCGGATCGATTCAAGCGTGCAGATGGAACTTGCTTGATTGCAGGTACCTGTAATCCGAGAGCCCTGGCCGCAATCGAAATGAGCTATCCGTCATCAAAAGGGTCTGGTGAATACCAGGATATGCAGACCTTTCTGAACATTGGTGCGATGGTTGTAGAAAGAAATAATCCAGGGGCTTCCTACAGTGATGCGGCTAACCCGCATAGACCGGATGCGGTAGCCGATTACGGTTTCATGCGTGACGAGACTGCCGGGGTTGCCAATGCGTTCCGCATTAGTGATAGCAGTGGTCCCAATGCCAATATGCAGGTTCGTTTTGACGGGAGCACACTAATCTATGGCTTCTAAAACGTTTTCCTTATTGCTGGCAATGCCTGTAAGTGTCTTGGCATTGACACCTATGGATGATGCGGGGCTTTCCCAAGTAAATGGTCGTGATGGCCTAACAGTGAACCTTGAGAGTTCGTCAGGGATAAACGCGGAAAGCTTGACGTGGGAAACCGACGAGGGCACCGCCCAGGAAGCGTTGACCAGGCTTAGTGACGTTTCACTGGATGGTAATGGCTCGAATCTGTCTGCCAGCTGGGTAATGGATGTTTCACACGACGGTACCGACCCCCTGCTTTCCATACAAAGTCAGTGGGGATTGACTCGTCTGATTATGGGAGGGATGAGTATTGAAACTCCGACCAATACGTCTTCCTCTATGGGACAGGCTGCCTTGTATTCTCAAGGCTCGCTGAATTTTATAAATAGAGGGATTTTCGATAACGATGGCAACAAGGCAAAGCTTGCCTTTGATCTGAATGGTGACTGGATCTATCGGCAGGGTGGGCCAGGGAGCGCCGAAATCAGTTTCGGAAATCTGGAATTTACCAACCGGTTTACAACCGGAGCGGCTAACAGCCACGCTGATGGCCTGGGCACCATTGCCATTGATAACACTGGCATCAAGGTAGCCTCGTCGTTTACAGAATCTATCCTTCAGTTTGATCTGATGTATAACGACACTGCTACGGACTTTGATACCAGTGGCCGTACGGCCATGATGCATGCTGGGTGGATTGGTGGACTGACAGATACTTTGGTCAGAGTTTCCCCTGGGGGTGTAGGAGTCAATGCGCTTTCGCCAAAGACTCAGGGGCTGAGTGTCCTTACCCAATGGGGTTTTGACAGCGATTTCATTCTGAATCTCGGTCATGCAGGAGGAAATGATACCCAGCTGCAGTTCCGTGACTGGAGGCATCTCGGTAATGGTTCAGGGCCAATGTTGAAAATGGAAATGGCGTTGGATGTTTTACAGGATGGCGCGGGTAGTGGTGGGCTTTGTTTCGGTGTGACGGGCCAAACCTGTGTCGCTGATGATTTCTACGATACACGTGCCGATGCAGGAGAATCTGCATTCGCCATTTTACTGCGTGACAGTTACCTGCGGGCCTATAGCGAAAGCATTGCGGTAGATAGCCTGGCTAATGTAGATAGTGCCAGTGCCTATGACTGGAGTGTCATTCTGACCATGGGCTTGCTCGAGTCAGATATTCTGGTCTATCCCGGAGGGCCATATGCCGAGCCTGATGGTTTCAGGCTGGATGCCGCCTTAATGGTCCAATCTCCCGGGTACTGGGATGCGGCAAACAGTAATGTTGCGGCAATGCGGGATGCGGCGGCAGCGGGTTGGGAAACCAACTCACACTTTCTTTTTGCTGACATGGGTGCCGATGTGGCAATTGGGCTGATGAATGTGGATGTGTTGTGGAATGCGGATGACTTGTACCTGGTGTTAGGTCAGGATGATCCGGCTTTTCCGGATCTGCCTTCAGGTATGATGTTGAGTACTGATGTGCTCTCGCGCTATCAGGTGCGGGGCCTTCTGGGGGCTGGGAGTCCGTCCGATCTTGGTAGCGATGTCGCAAAAATTGCGCTTTGGGATTTGAACCTTTCAGCCAATCAGTTCCGCTTTGTGCTTTATCCTACCACTGCCAGCGGATCTGAGGCTCTGGGCTTTGATGCGTTCATGAATCTGGATGGCTCCTCTTATCTGACTCTGGCTGAAGTCTCCAGTCCGCAATCGGCGTTTCAGCTATACAATGTCACTGGTAGTCTCGGTTGGGGGAACGGTAGCATTACGGTTCGATCAGAGAATGAAACCGCTGATAACCTTCCCAGTCTGACGATTGCCAATAAGCTTTATATTGGTGAGAACGCTGACTTTGGCCAAACGGGCGCAAATCATCTTGACCCGCTGATAGGAAGTCTGGGATTCGGTGATCAAAATTATGGGCAGATCGCGATGCCCGGCGGTGTTTGGCATAGCGAAATTGTTGCCAAAATTCCTCAGTAATACTGAGCTAAATTTAGGAACCGTTGCAAAAAGCCTTTGTTTGTGGCTCTTTGACATCGAACTGACTTCTAACTTGTTTCTTCCTCCCGGCCTCTATGCCAGTAGGGATTTTATCCTCGCCAAGGCTCGGGATCGCCTTGAGAGCAAGGCTCCTACAGAGCGGGGGTATTGGTATGGATTGAATGGTGGGAGCCAGCCTGCTGGCGATGGGGCGGTTTGCTACCACTCGCAACCAGACTGTCTCCAACAACACAGAGTGCCCTCCTATTTTCCTCTGCAATCTCCGTGACCTCTACGCTAAACGTTTCGGTCTAGCGAACCCTTGAAATGCAACCTCGTCGCTGCCATGCCATGATGGAACCATGTTGTTCTATGTAGGCAGGAGGCAGGTCATGGCATCCACTGACACCCGCACCGAAAAAGATTCCCTCGGCGAAATTCAGGTCCCGGCCAGTGCCCGTTGGGGTGCGCAGACACAACGGGCAGTGGATAATTTTCCCATCAGCGGGCGGCCGTTGCCTGCACGCTTTATTGAGGCTGTCGTGCGCATCAAGCGCTGTGCTGCACAGGCCAACCGGGAACTTAACCAGCTGCCTTCTGACAAGTCCGTTGCGATTGTGGGTGCCTGCAATGACCTGTTGTCCGGGCAACATACAGACCAGTTCCCGGTGGATATTTTCCAGACTGGCTCCGGCACCAGTACCAACATGAATGTGAATGAGGTGATTGCTCACCTGTGTCATGAGGCAGGGGCCGACATTCACCCCAATGATGATGTGAATCTCGGCCAGAGCAGTAATGACACCATCCCCACGGCTCTGCATGTGTCATCGGTATTGGCTGTCACCGAGCAGCTGATACCGGCCCTGGAGCATTTGATCGTGACCTTGGCAATGCGGGCCCGGGAAGGCCGCGACACGGTGAAGACAGGCAGAACCCATCTGATGGATGCCATGCCGGTGACCCTGGAGCAGGAACTGGATACCTGGGTACTGCAACTGCAGGCAGCCAGTAGCCGGTTAGCGGTAGCAAGGGATGAACTGCACGGTATCCCACAAGGTGGCACGGCGGTAGGCAGCGGGATCAATACCCACCCGGATTTTGCCGAATACATTGCCCGTCAGTTGTCAGAGGAAACCGGCCATGCCTTTACGGCACTGCCCCATGCCTTTGTGGCACAGAGCGCACTGGATGCGCCGTTGGCCCTGTCTTCAGCCTTGCGTGGGCTGGCGGTAGTGATCATGAAAATTGCCAACGATCTGCGCTGGATGAATTCCGGGCCGATCCATGGGCTGGCAGAAGTACAGTTGCCTGCGACCCAACCCGGATCATCCATCATGCCGGGCAAGGTCAATCCGGTTATCTGTGAGTCGGCAACCATGGTGGCAGCCCAGGTCATGGGGCTGGATCAGGCCAATGCCATTGCCGCGCAGAGTGGTAATTTTCAGCTCAACGTCATGTTGCCCCTGGTGGCGACCAACCTGTTGGACATGACGGCGTGGCTCGCCAACACCTGCACCAATATGGCTGACCGGGCGATCCGGGACATGACCTTCAATGTGGAGAATCTTGCTGCAGGGGTGGGCAAAAACCCGATTCTGGTCACCGCACTGAACCCGGTGATCGGCTACGAAAAAGCCGCGGCCATTGCCAAGGACGCCTTTGCCAGTGGTCGCCCGGTTATCGAGGTGGCCGTAGAGCACACCGGGTTACCCAGAGATGAGCTGGAGGCCTTGCTGGATCCAAAACGGCTGACAGGGCCCTGATGGCCGGGATGCCCGCTTGCCCTCGTCGGCGCCGCCCTTCGTGCGTTACTCCGCTCTACTACGTTCCTACAGAGAGGAGGGGCGACGGGTTCCTTAAAACGCGACGGCAAGCCCCAGGCCCGCTTCGTTATCAATACTGTCGCTATCCAGTGCACCTCGCCCGTAGAGATCAAACTGAATGGCCGGGGTGAGCATCCAGGTGATACCGCCGCCGGCACGGTTATTATCGTCGCCATTATCTTCGTTGCGGCTGAAGCCGGCATCCAGAAATACAGCCCATTGATCGTTAAGCCGTGCATGCCAACTGGGCACCACGGTAATCCACTTGTTGCTACCGCTATCGTCATAGCGTGCGCTGAGTTGCAGTTGATGTCGGTCGTCCAGCCACCAACCGCCGCTGATGGCCATGAAGCTGCCATCCTCTTCGTCACTGAAGGCATCGCTGGCGGTGTCCAGCAACATGCCAGCCAGCAGGGCGGCACGGAAGGTATCGCCCCGGTACAAGGCGAATTTGGCGCCCAGGCTGCTGTCGCCCATCCCGTCCTGCTCGTTGGATTGTTTTCCCTGCGTGAGGTCTTGATAGCGGTAGCTGTTAACGCCTACCTGAATCTCTATCCGCCGGACGACCCGAAGCCGTAGCTGGGTGTTGAAATCCAGTGTCGTGATTTCCGGGGTGCCCCGTTTATCCAGGGTGGCATCGGGCAACCCCTGTTCAACGGCGATGCGGTATTTGCCTAACAAATCCGGATTCAAGCCCAAGCCTGGGCGCTCGAAGGCGGGGGCGGCAAGGGTCAGTCCAGGCACAAGAGACAGTACAGGCAGTGCGGCAAGCCAACGGGGCATCAGATCTTCACTCCTTGAAGAACATGCAGGCGAACAAATCGAAAGAGGCACCGTAGCACCGCCAGAACCGGCTTCACCATTAACCGAAAGAACTAACTGAGCCGGATGGCGACGAGATAGCTAGACAGGGTGTCTACATGGCGTAGTATTTTGTAACCGTTCCGGGTTTGCCGCAGGTGACCTGCGGGGAAGGCTGTGCCACCCTTGGGGGCCGGCATACTGGTGAGTAGGTGGAACACCCTGCCGCCGCCGG
Source organism: Alcanivorax sp. MD8A (assembly GCF_002888555.1). Lineage (NCBI taxonomy): Bacteria > Pseudomonadati > Pseudomonadota > Gammaproteobacteria > Oceanospirillales > Alcanivoracaceae > Alcanivorax > Alcanivorax sp. MD8A. Next base: position 145,576 of record NZ_AQOQ01000003.1, read on the forward strand.
AACCATAATAATTGCCATATTTATGGATCTTTGGAGAGTCAACATGAGTAGCGACCTGAGCATTCAGCGCAGTGCTTCCGCCGTGGAGCCGGCGCTGGTGATCAACCGTATCCTGGAAGCGGGGGTGCGCAAGGCGCCGAACCAGACCATCACCTACAATGGTCGTGATTACACCTACCGCGAGTTTGAGGAGCGGGTTCATCGTTTGGCCGGGGCGCTGGCCGCCCAGGGCATCAAGCCCGGTGACACCGTCGCCGTCATGGACTGGGATACCAACCGCTACCTGGAAGCCTTCTTTGCAATCCCGATGATGGGGGCTGTGCTGCACACCGTAAATGTACGGTTGAGCCCGGAGCAGATCCTTTACACCATCAACCACGCCAAGGATGACGCTATCCTGGTGAACAGCGAATTCCTGCCGGTGCTGGAAGAGCTGAAAGACCGTATCGAGCCGGTGAAAACCTATATCCTGCTGGACGATGATGGGGTCAAAGGCAGTGACAGCCTGCCCCTGGCGGGGGAATACGAGGCGCTGCTGGCCGACGCGCCGGCCCGCTATGCGTTCCCGGAGCTGGACGAAAACACCCGCGCCACCACCTTCTACACCACCGGCACCACCGGCCTGCCCAAAGGGGTGTATTTCTCCCACCGTCAGCTGGTGCTGCATACCTTTGCCGGTCGTAACACCATGTCCGGTGTCGGTCAGGGTCGCTTCAACGAAGACGACGTCTATATGCCGATTACCCCCATGTTTCATGTGCACGCTTGGGGGATTCCCTACATGGCGACCCTGATGGGCGTGCAGCAGGTATACCCGGGCCGTTATGAGCCGGCTACCCTGCTCAAGCTGCTGGTCAGCAAGAAAGTCACCTTCTCTCACTGTGTCCCCACCATTATCCAGATGCTGTTGCAGGCGGAAGCCGCCAAGAGCGTGGACCTGAGTGGCTGGAAAGTGATCATCGGCGGTTCGGCCTTGCCCAAGGCTCTGGCCATGGGGGCGCTGGAGCGAGGTATTGATATCTATACCGGTTACGGCATGAGCGAAACCTGCCCACTGCTGACCCTCGCACAGTTGACCCCGGAGCTGGAGAACGCCGACCTGGAAACCCAGGCCGACTACCGCACCCGCACCGGTCGCCCGGTGGCCATGGTGCAGTTGCGAATCGTCGATGGCGAGATGAACGACGTCCCTCACGATGGCAAGAGCCAGGGGGAAGTGGTTGTCCGCGCCCCCTGGCTGACCCAGGGTTACCTGAACGATCCGGAAAAGTCCGAAGAGCTGTGGGCGGGTGGCTGGTTGCATACCGGTGACGTGGCGGTGATGAGCGACGATGGTTGGCTGAAGATCGTTGACCGCATCAAGGACGTGATCAAGACGGGCGGCGAGTGGGTCTCCTCCATTGATCTGGAAGGCCTTGTCCTGCAACACCCCGGTGTGGGTGAGTGTGCAGTGGTCGGCGTGCCGGATGCCAAGTGGGGCGAACGCCCGGTGGCGCTGGTGGTGAAAAGCGGTGATGCCGACGAAGAGGGTATCAAGGCCCTGATTGCCGACTATGCCGAGAAAGGCATCATCAGCCGTTATGGCATCCCGGACCGGGTGATTTTTGTCGATGCCCTGCCGCGTACCTCCGTGGGCAAGCTCGACAAGAAGAAGATGCGGGCGGAAATGGTGTAAGAAGCCCTGGCAAATACGGTGGTTCGACCGCGAAGGGTCAGCGACGCTTGGCGCGTCGCGGTGGAACCACCGTTCCCTCAGAACAGCGACCTGCAATCAGCGTTGCCACGATAACCACGACGAAGGTGCTGTAGGAGCGGAGGTTCCGCCGCTCAACCGAACTCTGGAAACCCCACCTTCACCGCAGTGCATGACGACGCACGAAGCATCCCCCGGTTTTATCTCTTTGCCCTCTGTGGTGATGACCGCTCTGGAGCACCTTCCCGGCAAGACACCAGCAGATCAAGGCGCGATATTCGCAAAGAATGTATCCATAAATGAATTAGCTTCATACTTGGCGGTCAGACTGGCGTATGAATTGCGAATTGCTTGCATAATGACGCGCTAGGCTTGGCGTGTTGAATTGAGGGAGTACCCCATGGGGCGGATTTTGGCGGGGCTGGTGCTGTTGGCGCTGGCGGCAGGGGGTATCTGGTGGGCACTGGTGCCCGATAGTGCGGCACCGCGACAACGGCCACCCACCGCGGTCAACGTGGCACCCAGCATTGAGCGGGACCTGTTTGATCAGGTCGAGGCCGTGGGCACCGCCCGGGCGGCCCAGGCCGTGGTGCTGTTGGCGGAGGTGCCTGGGCGGGTCTCGAAGATTCATTTTCAACAGGGCCAGCAAGTCAAACGGGGTCAGCTGCTGGTGCAGCTCGATGATCGCAATGCCCGTGCCGAACTGGCCCGGGCCGAAGCCGAATACCAGCGTCCCCAAGACGATTTTCGCCGTGGCCAGCAGTTGGTAGACCGCCGGGCGATCTCGCAATCGGAAGTGGATACTTTCCGCACCAGCCTGGAAGCCGCCAGAGCCAATCGCGATGCAGCCCAGGCGAACCTCAACGACCACCGCATTCAGGCTCCCTTTGCGGGAGTGGTCGGGCTACGCCAGGTGGATCCTGGCGCTTATCTTCAAACCGGTGATGCCATCACCACGCTGGATAACCTGGGCCATATCGAAGTGGATTTTCAAATACCGGAGCGCTATCTGGGGCGGCTTACCGTGGGGCTGCGGGTGCATGCCAGCAATGAGGCGTTCCCGAACCTGAATTTTGACGGGGCCATCAGCCATCTGGATTCCCGGGTCAATGCCAGCAGCCGCAGCCTGACCGCCCGGGCCCGGCTCAACAACCCCGGTAACCGGGTACGTCCCGGTCAGTTCATGCGTATTACCGTGCAACTGGCACAACGCACCGCGTTACTGGTACCGGAACAGGCGATCATCACCCAGGGAGCACAAAGCTATGTGTTCACCGTGGATGCCAACAGCCAGGCGATTCGTCATCCGGTGACCCTCGGCGGTCGGCGTGATGGTTGGGTAGAGATTCGTGACGGTCTGGTGGGGAACCCCGAGATCATCGTTAACGGACACACCCGGCTGGGCAGTGGTCAGGCGGTCAACATCATCGACAACCCCGATGCCTTGTTGCCGGAACAGCGGGTCTTGATTGCCCCACCGACACAGGACGTGGCGGGAGACGCGGCCGCATGATCCTGTCTGATGTGTCCATCAAGCGGCCGGTCTTCGCTACGGTGATCAGCCTGCTGATCGTGGTGTTCGGTGTCAGTGCCTTGCAGAAACTGCCGATCCGGGAATACCCAGACATTGATCCGCCGGAAGTGTCGGTAACGGTGGATTATGCAGGCGCGGCACCAGAGGTGATCGATACCCAGATTATCCAGGTTATTGAAGGCGCCATTGCCGGGGTGGAAGGGGTGCACCGCATTGAGTCGCGAAGCCGGTTGGGTTCGGCGCGGACCACGGTGGAATTCAGCCTTGAGCGGGATGTGGATATCGCCGCCAATGATGTTCGCGACGCCGTATCACGGGTGTTGAATCGGCTTCCGGAAGAAGCAGAAACACCGGTGATTGCCAAGGCCGATGCGGATGCCCGTCCGATCATCTGGGTGACACTGACCAGTACCTCGCTGGCGCCACAGGAGCTGACGGACTTTGCCGAGCGTTCTCTGGTGGACCGTTTTGCAGTGCTCGATGGCGTATCGGAAGTGATCATCGGCGGTGAGCGCCGTTATGCCATGCGGGTGTGGCTGGATCGTCAGAGGATGGCAGCCAACGGCGTTACCGTGACCGATATCGAGCTGGCCCTGCGCAGCAACAATGTGGAGCTGCCGGCGGGGCGGCTGGAGTCCGACTCGCGCGCCTTTACGCTGCGCGCCGACAACCGGTTGGCAACCGTGGACGCCTTCAAGGACCTGGTGGTGCGCCGCCAGGGCGATTACCTGTTGCGGCTCGGTGATGTGGCGAGAATTTCCCTGGGGGTGGAAAACGACGATTCCATTCTTCGCGCCAACGGTGAAACCGCCATTGGCCTTGGGGTCGTGCGCCAGTCCAAGGCCAACACCGTGGCGGTATCGGACCTGGTGCGTGAAGAGATTCTGGCGGTGCGCGAAAGCCTGCCGGCTGATATTCATCTGGATATCAATTCTGACGAGTCCCTGTTCATTCGCGCCTCTATCCGCGAGGTGTTGATCACCCTTGGGATCTCGGTGGTGCTGGTGATTGCCGTGATCTTTGCCTTCCTGGGCAATTTGCGTGCGACCCTGATTCCTGCCGTCACCATCCCGGTTTCCGTAATCGGCGCCTTTATCGGTTTCGGGATGATGGATTTCTCCATCAATGTGCTCACTCTGTTGGCGTTGATTCTGGCCATTGGTCTGGTGGTGGATGATGCCATCGTGATGCTGGAAAACATTCAGCGGCGTATTGATGAAGGGGAGTCGCGACTGGTGGCGGCTTACCTGGGGGCCCGGCAGGTGGCCTTTGCCGTGGTCGCCACTACGCTGACCCTGGTCGCGGTGTTTGTGCCCATCTCGTTCATGGGCGGCGATGTGGGACGGTTATTCAGTGAATTTGGTTTTACCCTCGCTTCAGCAGTGATCATTTCCAGTATCGTGGCGCTCAGTCTTGCGCCCATGCTGTGCTCGCGCTGGCTGCACCGTCACAGCCAAAAAAATCAGCAAGGGCAGGGCAACGCATTTGAGCGCGCGTTGACGCGACTCAACAATGGCTACGCGAGCACCCTGAAACGGACCCTGCAATCACCAGGGTTTTTGATTGGTGGCTGCGTGTTGTTGTGTGTAGTGGCGGTCGTGCTGTTCCGTCAATTGCCCCAGGAACTCGCCCCCACAGAAGATCGCGGCGTCTTTATTATTCCAGCCACCGCGCCCCAGGGAGCCACGGTGGAATATGGCGCTCATCACACCCAGGCAGTGGAAGAGATTCTCATGCCGCTGGTGGAAAACGGTGAAGCAGAACGGGTGCTGGCAATCGTTGGTTTCCGGGGGGTGCCAGAGCGGGCGTTCACCATTGTTCGCCTGAAAGACTGGGAAGATCGCGAGCGCACCCAGCAGGAAATCGTTAACGGGATTCATGGCCCGCTGATGAACGTGACAGGCCTGCGAGCCTTCCCGGTGAATCCCCCGGGGCTCGGGCAGAGTGCCTTCAATCAGGAATTGGAAGTGGTGGTCGCCGGACCAGACTATGAGCAAGTGTTGGCCTGGAGCGAAACCCTGATGCAGGCCATGAATGACAATCCCAACCTGACCAGCATCGACACCGATTTCGAACAAACCCAGCCGCAACTGGACGTGAAACTGAATCGTGAACGGGCCGCGGATCTGGGCATCACCGCCACCGATGTGGGGCAGACCCTGCAGGCCATGTTCGCCACCCTCACCGCGTCCACCTATGTGGATCGTGGTCGCGAATATGATGTGCTGCTGGAAGCCGAAAAACGCGCCAGCCGCAGTCCTGAGGACGTACTGCCGATCTACCTGCGCGGCAGTAACGGCGATCTGGTACCGTTCTCCAGTGTGGTGGAACTGACCACCACCGGCGATGCCCCGGAGCTGCGCCGGGTGGATCGCCTGCCCGCGATTACCCTGTCTGCCAACCTGGCAGAAGGCTACGATCTGGCCTCGGCCATGAACTATGTGGAACAGAAAGCGCAGGAAATCCTGCCGCTGGAAGCGCGCATCAGCTATAAGGGGATGGCCGAAGAACTGGAAGAATCCTCCTCGGCCATTCTGATTACCTTTGCGCTGGCGCTGGTGATTGTGTTCCTGGTGCTGGCGGCCCAGTTCGAAAGCTGGATCCACCCCCTGATCATCATGTTGACCGTGCCACTGGCGCTGGCCGGCGCAGTGATTGCCATCCGCGTCACCGGGGACACCCTCAATATCTACAGCCAGATTGGCATGATCATGCTGCTTGGACTCATGGCCAAGAACGGCATCCTCATCGTTGAATTCGCCAATCAGTTACGGGATGAAGGCAGCAGCGTCAAAGACGCGATTTACCAGGGCGCCATTGTGCGTTTCCGGCCGGTGTTGATGACCGGGGTGTCCACCATTTTTGGTGCCGTACCACTGGTGCTGGCCACCGGTGCCGGTGCGGAAAGCCGTTTTACCATCGGCGTGGTGATTCTGGGTGGCTTGCTCTTTGCCACGGTACTCACACTCTTTATCATCCCGGTGTTGTACCAGTGGTTGGCACCCTACGCTTCCCCCGCCGATGCGGTGAAGCAGCAGCTGGATAAGGAAATGCCGGGAAGCCACTAACTACGCTGTAGGAGCGTCGCTCGCGGCGCCATAAACCAAACCTTTAAAAGCGATTTACCACAGAGGGCAAAAAGGGAATGTACGCTGTGCTCTCTGTGGTGAAACTGCTTTTGATCCTGGTCTTTTATCGCGCCGTCACCGAGCGTAGCGAAGGAACGCCCGCAGGGCGGCCCGAAGGGTGAGCGAAGCGAATAACCGACGCTCCTACGGCGAGGTTGATTCATGACTGACTACCAACTGATCCGCAGCAAGCGCCGCAGCCTGGAGCTGCGTATACTGGAAGATGGCCGTGTTCAGGTGCGTGCGCCGCAGCGGGCGTCCCTGCGCATGGTGCAGGATTTTGTGGATAGCCGGCGTCAGTGGATAGCTGACCAGCAACAGCGCCAGGCCAGCCGCCCCCGGCAACGCTGGCAAGATGGTGCCACGCTCGCGTGGCGCGGCGAGCCCTTGCAGATGGATGTCTGTGAAGGGCGCACCCGGGTCGCGCTCAGCGGACCCTACCTGTCGGTGCGGGTGGCAGAGCCGGAGCAGGAAATGGCGGTGCGCAGCGCCGTGGAGGGCTGGATGCGCCGCCAGGCCAAACCGGTGTTTGAAGACAGTATCGAGCGCCAGTTTCACTGGTTTGAACAACAGGGCTTTGTTCGCCCCACCTTGCGCATCAAGAAAATGCGCACCCGCTGGGGGTCACTGTCTGCCCGCGGTTACATCAACCTCAACATGGCGCTGCTGCACTACCCGGCCGACGCACTGGACTATGTGGTGATGCACGAGCTCTGCCACCTAAAACACATGGACCACGGTCCCGGCTTCCACGCCCTCATGGACGCCCGCATGCCCGACTGGCGCCACCGCAAAACCCTCCTCGAACAACCCCTGTTCCAACCGTGAATGAAAACCCCCCACCCTTCCTGTAGGAGCGTCGCTCGCGGCGCGATCCCCTGGCGTATGAAATCGCGCCGCAAGCGACGCTCCTACAGCCAAACGGCGTACCAATAGGGGTATTGGCGTACGCTTTTAGTGATTCCTGCGCGAAGCGGATTGGCAACGAGATAACGTGCTATTTGCAAAGTATCTTCTTCTTTGCGGACCGCATGGTCATGAAAGCCCCGTTGCCAGATGGGGTGCCCAATGACTCTGGCGGTCTGGCTTTTGAGCATGCCTACGGTTTGAGACAGTGAATATTTTCCTGAGAGGTCAAACAACCAGTGAATATGGTCCGGCATCACCACAAAGCAAAGAGTGGTCGTCGCGCCTTGTTTATCCATGCCCAGTACGTTGCGTGAGAGTAGCCTGGCCATTCGGGTTTCTTCAAACCAGGGGATACGGTCCCGGGTAACAGCGGTAACCAGGTAGCGCTGGTGCTGTTGGGAATATCGACCCTTTCTAAGCTTGTGGCCACTATGCAAAGATTCCATGGCACGAGCTTGCGGTGTTCCTTCGCCGGAGCAGAAGTAGCCGACACCGAAAAACGTGTAGGCCAGTCACGACCCTTTCCGTAGGAGCGTCGCTCGCGGCGCGATAAACAACGGTGTAAAAGGCGTCTCGATCACACAGGACACAGAAATCACCGAGAAACGAAGGGTTTTCCACCGCGTGCGCTGTACCTCTGTGGTCAATCATTTTATCCAGGGTCCGTGATCGCGCCGCGAGCGACGCTCCTACTTGGCGCGTGCGCCTGGCATTTTCGCCAGGCACAAAAAAACCCGCCGAAGCGGGTTTTTTGTTTGCCGAAGCAGTGACTTAGTCAGCCACTACGTTGGCAGCCTGAGGACCTTTAGGGCCCTGCTGGATCTCGAAGGAAACCTTCTGACCCTCGGCCAGGGTTTTGAAGCCTGAGCCAGTGATTGCACTGAAATGAACGAATACGTCCGCACCACCATCGTCCTGGGAGATGAAACCAAAACCCTTGGACTCGTTGAACCACTTCACAGTACCAGTAGCCATGTGAATCTATACCTCAAAAACTATTACTTAGGGTGTTGCTTGCAAACCATGATGGGGGGTGTTCGGAGACAACTTCAGCTTCACGCAGGGAAGGCAACTACCAACACAAACCTCGGCCATAATTCGCAGCCACTTCCGACTCTACTCCCCTTTTACGGCAATCACCACCTCTTTTTATGGCGTATTTCTGCGGCTTACAGCGGCGTTGTCATAAATCTGACCGCCATCTCATGGTGCTGGCCCGGTGCCAGCACCAGCATGTCGTCCAGCACGCGGGCGGTTTCAATGCAGATCATCTGTTGCCAGGCATCGTCCGGGAACTGGCTCAGGCGCTGACTTTTCTCGACCCACGGGTTCCACACCACTGCGGATTGGCTGCCGGAAACCGACAGGGTAATGCGCCGTTGCCAACCGGGATCGTCGATATGGAGCTGATTGCCCAGCTTCAGGTACAGGCGATCCGTTTCGCCTTGCAGGGTCAGCGGGCCCTGCTGCAAATGGCTGTGCCATTGGTCCAGAGCATCCACATAGGGGTGCCCATCGAGGCCCTGCAGGGTAATTCGCCGGCTGTCGCTGACCGCAAAATAGCTATGCAGTGCCTGAGACAGCGCGACCTCGGACTCACTGTGGTTGTGGTTAACCAGCGTCAGTGTCAGGTGCTGGTCCAGACAGACGATCAGTGTCGGGGTCACGCCGGGGGCCTCATCGGGTAGCTCATCAGGGTCGGGCCGGAACCGCAGCACACATTGCTGCGAGCTCTGCACCTGCTCTACCAGTGTCCATGGCAGGCCTCGCACCAGGCCATGGGCGGGCGGGTCGGCCAGGGTATAGCGTGAGGCGACAGCGTCGGGATTGAAGCCAAGCCCACCAAACCAGGGCCAACAAACGGGCACCCCTCCGCGTACGCTCTGGCCACGCTGGTAGGCCGCTTCCGGGCTCAACCAGATCAGTGGGGGCTCGCCGTCGTGGCGGTACTCCAGCACCTGGGCGCCCTGTTCTGCGATCACCAGCGTTTGTCCTCGATGACAAATCTGCCAGCAGGACAGTTCACCGCGGGTGATTTGGGAGATTGAAGAGGTCATCCGTTACCTGCCATTGTCGTCAGGAGGAAATCGGCGTTAGCCGATCTTCGCTGTCATATAGCAGCCGCTCCGGTTTGCATCGGGCAGGAAATGTCGGAGATGGGCTTGCGCCCATTTCCGACCTGCGGTTCAGCGGTTTACCCAGCTTGCCTATGTCACTTGATCCCTGCCGCGATTTCCAGCTCGCGGATGGACTGCTCCAGATAATCCAGCAGGCGCTGCATGGAAGGCAGGGTCCGGCGGCAGGCGATCAGCCCAAATTCCAGCTGATCCTGGTAGCTGGTCAGGGTGATATTGAGGGCAATGCGATCCAGGGCAATGGAGACCGGGTACACCCCCTTGAGTTGGGCCCCGTTCCAGTACAGCGGCTCACGGGGCCCCGGCACGTTGGAAATCACCACATTGAAGGCACGCCATTTGGGGGCCAGCCCGGTCAACAGGTTGAGGCCGGTGGGCGCCATGGTCAGGGCGGTAAAGTTGAGGATTTCCTCGGCACTCATTTGCGAGAAGCGTTGCTTGGCCTCCTCGATGGAGTCATGCACCACCCGGATACGGTTGCCGGGATCACAGATATGGGTGCCCAGGTTGGCCAGGATCATACCGATCTGGTTACCGCCGGCGCTGTCGTCGGTACGCAAGTTCATGGGCACCATGGCAATCAGCGGTTCGTCCGGCAGGGCATGTTGGCTGATCAGATATTCGCGCAGGGCGTGACCGCACATGGCCAGCACCACGGTGTTCACCGTACAGCCAAACGCCTTGGCAATGCCTTTCAGGCGCGACAGGCAGAAGCTCTGGGCGGCGAACCGGCGCGAACCGGTGATGGCACCATTCAGGATGGTGTCAGGGGCCTGGAAGATGGAAACGTAATTCTCATCCTTCTTGGCCTTCTGGGTGACCTTGTAGATCTCCCGCGCCAGCGCAGGCACCGTCGCCGCCTGCTTGCTCACGCCGGCGGTGAGGCGGGCCAGGCTGGAGGCTACATCCACCGGGTTGCTGGGCAGTGAGCGTTGGCGCTTCTTGATCTGGAAAGCCCAGCTCGGTGCCATATCCCGCTCATCGGGGTCGGTAGACAAGGTGCGTGTAGCCGTGCGCATGGCCGAAATACCGTCCATGACCGAATGGTGAATCTTGTAGTAGAGCGCAAACTGGCGACCGCGGATGCCTTCAATCAGGTGGGCTTCCCACAGCGGCCGCTCCCGGTCCATCAGGTTGGAATGCTCTGCGGACACCAGTGCCAGCAGCTCACGGATACGGCCGGGTTTGGGCAGGGCTTCGTGACGAAAGTGATGGTCCAGGTCGAACTGTTTGTCCTCGGTCCAGTAGTACTGGCCAAGGCGCCGGGTCAGGCGCTGATTGAATGGCGCCACCGGGCTGGAATATTCACGCATCTGCTCGGCCAGCTCACTGACATACTTGGGGCCGGCACCCTCCGGAAAATGGAACAATTGCAGGCCGCCTACATGCATGGGCTGCTGACGTTTTTCGAGCCACAAGAACAACTGGTCCACCGGGCTTAGCGCTTTCATAGAGTCCTGTTCCTTTTCTCTTGTCGTGGTTCCATTTACACAGACTGTCTACCGCTATTGAAAATGAAATGCAGCGTCCGTGCCAATCGGTGAAAAAACCGATTTTTTGCTTGGCAGAGAGGATGATAGCGATAAAAACGGGTGGGGGTCACTGTGTTGACGGCGAGGTCATCATGGCATTCATGTGAATAAGAAGGGCTGTCTCAGTGAGCAATGTTATCGAAGCCTGTTCAGCGTAAATGCTCATAGCGTGGCGGCAATACGCAAGGAATTTGTGGCTTGCACACGGGCTGGGTTTCACTAACACTCAGTGGCTGACTGAGCAGTCACACCAGGGTGAGAAGGAGAGCAGTCTGGCCTCACGTCATATGTCGGTATTGTGCGATCGCTATCCTCAGGAAGGGGAGGCGATGTGTTCGCCAAAGCATTCATCCCATGAATACTGAAAATAGACCGTATTGATTATGTTTATGGGATGGCCAGGTCTAGAATGCGCTGCATCGTAGGCCGGCATGTCATGGCATGTAACAGGGTTGCCCCTCTCCGGTATCGATAAATCAATTTCTTTTATCAGAGGTTCACCATGTCATACACCAAAGACATCGAAGCACTGAGCTCCGTAATTGGCGCCAACAGCACCTGGAAAGATATCAACCCGGAATCTGCTGTTCGCATGCGTCTGCAAAACCGTTTTAACACGCATCTGGACATCGCCAAGTACAACGCCAAGATCATGCGTGAAGACATGGCGGCCTATGACGCTGACAACAGCAAGTACACCCAGTCCCTGGGTTGCTGGCACGGTTTCATCGGTCAGCAGAAGCTGATCTCCATCAAGAAGCACTTCGGCACCACCAAGCGTCGTTACCTGTACCTGTCCGGCTGGATGGTTGCTGCCCTGCGCTCCCAGTTCGGTCCGCTGCCTGACCAGTCCATGCACGAGAAGACTACCGTTGCTGACCTGATTCGTGAGCTGTACACCTTCCTGAAGCAAGCTGACGCTTGGGAACTGAACCACCTGTACCGCGCTCTGGACGATGCCAAAGAAGCTGGCGACGCTGCCAAGCAAGCTGAAATCATCGACAAGATCGACAACTACGAAACTCACGTTGTTCCGATCATCGCTGACATCGATGCTGGTTTCGGTAACCCGGAAGCCACCTACCTGATGGCCAAGCAAATGATCGAAGCGGGTGCTTGCTGTATCCAGATCGAAAACCAGGTTTCCGACGAGAAGCAGTGTGGCCACCAGGACGGTAAAGTAACCGTTCCTCACGCCGACTTCCTGGCCAAGATCAATGCCGTACGTTACGCGTTCCTCGAGCTGGGCGTTGACGATGGTGTGATCGTTGCCCGTACCGACTCTGAAGGTGCTGGCCTGACCAAGCAGATCGCTGTTTCCACTCAGGAAGGCGACCTGGCTGATCAGTACAACTCCTTCCTGGAAGGTGAAGAAGTCACCGATCCGTCTACCGTTTCTCACGGTGACGTTCTGGTTAAGACTGCTGGCAAGCTGATCAAGCCGACCAAACTGGCTTCTGGCCTGTTCCAGTTCCGTCGCGATTCCAACATCGATCGTGTTGTTCTGGACTGTGTCACCAGCCTCCAGAACGGCGCTGACCTGCTGTGGATCGAAACCCCGACTCCGAACATCGAGCACATCAAAGGCATGGTTGATCGCATCCGCGAACAAGAGCCGTCTGCCAAGCTGGTGTACAACAACAGCCCGTCCTTCAACTGGACCCTGAACTTCCGTCAGCAGGTATTCGATGCGTGGGAGAAAGAAGGCAAAGACGTATCCGGTTACGACCGTGCCCGTCTGATGAGCGCTGACTTCGATAACTCCGAGCTGGCTGCTGAAGCTGACAAGTGGTGTCAGAACTTCCAGCGTGATGCTGCTCGTGAAGCCGGTGTATTCCACCACCTGATCACTCTGCCGACCTACCACACCGCTGCTCTGTCCACCGACCAGCTGGTAGAAGGCTACTTCGGCGAAGAAGGCATGCTGGCCTACGCCGCTGGTGTTCAGCGTCAGGAAATCCGTCGCGGTATCGCTACCGTGAAGCACCAGGACATGGCCGGTTCCAACATCGGTGATGACCACAAAGAGTACTTCTCTGGTGAAGCTGCTCTGAAAGCTGGTGGTAAGCACAACACCATGGGTCAGTTCGAGAACAACTAAGTTTCTCGATCTAACCTTCGGTTAGTGTGAAAAACGGCCCCCTTGGGGGCCGTTTTTTTATGCCCAATCGCCTGGAAAGCATCATGCGACCCTTCCTGTAGGAGCCTTGCTTGCAAGGCGATCCCCGAGCCCGGGCGAGGGTCAACACCGTATCATCGAGAGGGAACAAAGACTCCCAAGATAAAAACCCGGGGGAAATCCCGGTTTCCCGGTATGCATTACGGTGAAGGTCGATTTGCGCGAGGTCGGTTTTCGCGGCGGAACCTCCGTTTCCACAGCCGCTTCTATCACAGGGTAAGGCGTTCGATTTCTCCTCCCCCGCAGGAACGTAGCACCGCACGAAGAGCGGCCCCGAAGGGGTGAGCGAAGCGAATCACCTTGCTCGCAAGGCGATCCTGGCCAAAGCGAGGTCCTGTTCCTGCAAAAGAAAGACAACCCCTGTTGCGTGCAAACCAAAAAAAGGGGCGGCCATCAGGCCGCCCCTTTTTGCATCCGACGTCAGTCACCTGACGCCTGACGATCACTTACTCGTAATCGAACGAGAAGTGCTCTTCTTTCAACTGCATGGTGCTCTTGGTAGGCTTCAGCGCGGCTTCGGCATGGCCTTTGGCGCTGGGCAGCATACGCTCGAAGTAGAACTCTGCAGTGGCCAGCTTGGCTTTGTAGAATTCCGCCGGCTCGGCACCGCCGTTCTCCAGCTTGTCCTTGGCAACGCCTGCCTGCAGTGCCCAGAAGTACGCCATCATGGCGTAGCCGCTGTACATCAGGAAGTCGTAGCTGGCAGTGGAGACCATGTCGCGGTCCTTGGCAGCCACCAGCATGATGCGGGTGGTCAGGTAGTTCCACTCTGCCGCGATTTTCAGCAGCTTCCAGGCGAACGGACGCAGCTTCGGATCACGCAGGTTCTTGGTGCCGAAATCCACCAGCTTCTTGCTGAAGTCACGAACACATTTGCCTTTGGTGCTCAGCAGAACCTTACGGCCCAGCAGATCCAGTGCCTGGATACCGGTGGTGCCTTCGTACAGGGTAGAGATCCGCGCATCGCGCACGATCTGCTCCATGCCGTGTTCCTTGATGTAGCCGTGGCCACCGAACACCTGCATGCCGTCGTTAGCCACTTCCAGACCCTTCTCGGTCAGGAAGCCCTTCAGGATCGGGGTGAAGAAGCCCAGCTCGCTGTCCCAGTGCTCGTACTTCTTCATGTCGTCTTCCAGGATGCCGGAAATCATGTTGTCGGCGTACTGGGCGGCGAAGTAGATCATGGCACGACCGCCTTCGGCGATGGCCTTCTGCTTGAGCAGCATGCGGCGTACATCACCGTGATGGATCAGGCTGTCAGCAATCTCATCCGGCTGTTTCTTGCCAGACAGGGCACGCATGGACTTACGCTCTTTGGCATAAGGCAGTGCGCCCTGATAAGACAGTTCGGCGTGGGCAATGCCCTGCATGGCGGTACCCAGACGGGCAGTGTTCATAAAGGTGAACATGCACTCCAGGCCCTTGTTTTCCGGACCGATCAGGAAGCCGGTCGCGCCGTCAAAGTTCATCACACAGGTAGCGGAGGCTTTGATCCCCATTTTCTTTTCCAGGGAACCGACGCTGACACCGTTGTCTTCACCGATCTTGCCCGGCAGGTACTTGGGCACGATGAACAGGGAAATCCCCTTGGTGCCTTTGGGGGCGTCCGGCAGACGAGCCAGCACGATGTGGACGATGTTTTCGACCATGTCGTGATCGCCGGACGAGATGAAGATCTTGGTGCCGGTAATCTTGTAGCTGCCGTCAGCTTGCGGCTCGGCTTTGGTTTTCACCTGGCCCAGGTCGGTACCACATTGGGGTTCGGTCAGGCACATGGTGCCACCCCAAGTGCCTTCAGTCAGCGGCACCATGTAGGCTTGTTTCTGCTCTTCGGTGCCGTGCAGCTGGATGGTGTTCATAGCGCCGAGTGACAGACCCGGGTACATGGAGAACGACCAGTTGGCGGTGGCCATCATTTCCTGCTTGAGCAGGCCCAGAGACATGGGCAGGCCCTGGCCGCCATATTCCACCGGGTGGCTCAGACCTTGCCAGCCGCCGGCGACAAATTCGTTATAGGCTTCCTTGAAGCCTTTCGGGGTCACTACCACGCCGTCTTTCAGCTCGCAGCCTTCTTCATCGCCGCTCTGGTACAGGGGGGCAATGGTGTTTTCGCACAGCTTGGCCATTTCACCGATGATGGCTTCCACCATATCCGGGGTGGCTTCTTCACCATTGGGCAGAGTCTTGTAGTGACTCTCGAAATCGAACACTTCGTTCATCAAAAAGCGCATATCGCGCACGGGGGCCTTGTAAGTCGGCATGGAAATTCCCTCGTCAGAATCAGTCAGGCTGTCATAAAGAGCCAAAGGTGGTCTTAAACGGACAGCGGATCACGGGGCGCATTGTTGGGGAAAGCCAGCGCAAAGACATTGACTGCCAAGGCGGCAGGGGCGCGGCGTTAGGGTGAATGGGCGTTCACGGGGTGTTGAGCTTCGAGCTGTTAGCGACGAGCTGTCAGGAAAACCACAAACATCGCAACAACGCCGCTGCGCTACGTTCCCACAGCAGCTCCGTAGAAAGGGTTTTCCTCACAGCTCAAAGCGCATAGCTCACAGCTGTCTTACTTCTTTCCCTTCCAGCTATACATGGAAGTCGACACCCCGATGCGGTACGCCACTTCATCCCAGGCCTTGCGCGGCAGTGCCGCCTTGAGCAGCTCGGTGGATTTGGCGATGGCCGGCTCGATGACAAAGCTGTCTTTCTTCTGCATGCCGCGAAGAATGCTTTTGACCACTTTCTCCGGGGTCAGCATGGGGGTGAACATGGGCGTCTTCACCCCGTCGAACATGCCGGTGGAAATGTAGCTGGGGCACACGGTGGTCACATGCACGTGTTTGATCTTGCGCACGTCCAGTTCCAGCCGAATGGATTCGGAAAAACCCACCACGGCCCATTTGCTTGCCGCGTAGGTGCTGCCATAGGGCAGGCCAACAAAGGCAGAAGCGCTGGCGATATTGACCAGGTAACCTTCCTTCGCACTGATCAGGTCATCCAGAAACGCATGGGTGGTGGCCATCAGCCCTTCGCTGTTGATGCGAAAGGTATTGAGGTGCTGCTCCAGATCCACCTGCTCGAACTCGCCACCGAATACCACGCCTGCGTTATTGATCAGCCCGGTGATGGGCCCCACATCGGCGTGCAGCTTGTCGCGGAATTTGGCGATGCTGGCAAGCTTGCTCACATCCAGCACATAGGGATGGGCCTTGCCGCCGGCGGCCTTGATACGGTCGGCGACCTCGCGGGCGGCACTGATACGGCGAGCGGTGACAATCACCTCGGCCCCCTTGCGCGCAAACTCTTCTGCCATCAGGGCGCCGATACCGGCACCGGCGCCAGTGATCAGAATGCGGTGATTATCAAAACGGGCCATGGGTCATCCTTGTTGGTGTCGACAGTGAATGCGGGGGTCCATGCTCGCATGCCCGCCCCGCCACAGTAAGGATAATAACCGTCAGGGCAGGGATATGTTGTGCTATCCCGGCAGTTTCAGACCGGCCAGCACCACTTGCCCATTTTCGACCGAGCGGGCGCGCAGACGCAGGCCACTGATGCGTACCGTATCTCCGACCACGGCGTGCTTGCCGACCTGTTTGGTAAACAGCTCGGCCACGGTGAGTCCCTGCCAAAGGGGGGGAGGAGATTCCACCCCGTAGACGGCCACCAATTGGGCCACCGGGGTTTTGCCGAGCACGGAAAAGTCCCCGTAATAGCGTTTTTCGTCCTGACTCATCTTGTGGCACAGGTCAGACAGCGCCGATTTCTCGGACAGGGGAGCCAGCCAGGAAATCAGGTCGCCGGCTTCAATGACGGGCTCGTCCCGTGGGCTCAGCACCGTGTGATTGCGGTACAGCATCAAGGGCGTGCGCCCGTCATCGGACAGCTCAGCCAACGGTTTGCCCACCGCCCGGGCGCCGTCTTCCACCTGGAACTGCAGTAAATAGCGGTCCCGTGGGGCGGCCAGGGCGACCGTCTGCCGGGGTTCGGTGGAGGGCGGCACCGAGACTTTCAGGCGTCGCGCCATAAAACGCAGGCTCGCGCCCTGGCCAATCAGGGAAATCAGTACCACCACCAGAGTGATATCAAACAACAGGTAGGTCTGTTCCACCCCGGCCAGCAACGGGAACACTGCCAGCACGATGGGCACGGCGCCGCGCAGCCCGGTCCAGGCAATGAACATTTCCTCGCGCCAGGTAAAGCGGAACGGCAGCAGGCTGATCCAGACGGCCAGCGGCCGCGCCAGCAGCATCAGGAAGGCCGCCACGGCCAGCGCCCAGGCCAGGTGTTCGGTCAGTCGCGACGGCGTGACCAGCAGACCCAGAATCAAAAACATGCCAGATTGGGCCAGCCAGGCCATGGAGTCCATGGACTTGAGGACGTTGTCGCCGGTCCCGCCGCGGCGATTGCCCGCCACCAGGCCAGTCAGGTAGATCGCCAGAAACCCCGAGCCGCCCACCAGGTTAGTAAGCGCAAACACCATGGCGCCGCCAGAGCACAGCAGCAATGCATGGAGCCCTTCATTGCTGCGCACCCGCAGCAGCAGTTCGCTGATCACCACCCCCAGCACCAGTCCCATCAGTGCGCCAAGGCCGAATTGCTGCACCAGGGTCACCAGCATGCCAATGCCCCACTGGGCATCTGGATTGACCAGTAATCCCACCAGCATCAGGGTGATGAAGATGGCCATCGGGTCGTTGAGTCCGGATTCGATTTCCAGGGTACTGGCGACCCGCTCGTTCAGGGACACACCGGCCCCCTTGATCACGCTGAACACCGCCGCCGCATCGGTAGAACCAATAATGCCCCCCAGCAGCAGGCCCACTCGCCAGTCCACGCCCATCAACCAGGTGGCAAAGGCGCCTACCAGCCCGGCAGAGATGGCCACCCCGAGGGTGGCGAGACTGAGCGCCGGCTTCAGTCCCAGCTTGAAGGTACTGAGCCGGGTGCGCAGGCCGCCATCCAGCAGGATCACGGCCAGGGCAATGTTGCCAATCACATAGGCGGTGGAAAAATCATCGAAATCAATCCCGCCAAGGCCGTCTTCCCCTGCCGCCATGCCCACCAGCAGGAAAATCAACAGCGACGGCACCCCGAAGCGAGCGCTCAGGGACCCAAGCAGCAAGCCGGTGAACATCAGCCCGGTGCCGATCAGCAGGAATAAGTTCAATGAATCCAAGGAGTTTTCCGGTTAAGTGAGATGAACGATCTATAGTAGAATAGCTTACACGCAAGTGGCGCCAGGCTGCATGCTCTCTGTAGGAGCGTCGCTTGCGGCGCGATTCCAAACCAGGATCAAAAACCTTTCCACCACAGCGCGCACTGGGTTCACAGAGAAAACCGTGTTTCCTTAGTGACCTCTGCGCGCTCTGTGGTAAATCCGGTTTAATCGCCGTGGTTTATCGCGCCGCGAGCGAGGCTCCTACGGTAGGGTTTGGTGGCATGGTGTGAGACGCGTGACACTTGCGGCGTGGGGCGTTCTTTCTATACTATCGCGCCCCTTTGATCATATTTTGAGCAGCAGGCAAACCTGCAAGGTTGTTGTCAGATGGATTATTCCCAGCGTTTTGGCGTGATTGTGATCGGTGGCGGTCATGCCGGTACCGAAGCCGCCCTGGCGTCTGCGCGCATGGGCGTGTCCACCCTGTTGCTTACCCACAATATCGAAACCCTGGGTCAGATGAGCTGCAACCCGGCCATCGGCGGTATTGGCAAGAGCCACCTGGTGCGCGAGATCGATGCCCTCGGCGGGGCCATGGCCCGCGCCACCGATAAAGGCGGCATCCAGTTCCGTGTGCTCAATGCCCGCAAGGGCCCGGCAGTGCGCGCCACCCGTGCCCAGGCGGACCGCATCCGCTACAAGGCGGCGATCCGCGAGACGCTGGAAAATCAGCCCAACCTGACCATCTTCCAGCAGCCCGTTGACGACCTGATCGTGGACAATGGCCGCTGTGTTGGCGCTGTTACCAACATGGGCCTGCGTTTTCATGCCAATGCGGTAGTGCTGTGTACCGGTACCTTCCTGGGCGGCGTGATCCACATCGGTCTGGATAACCACCAGGGTGGCCGTGCCGGCGACCAGCCCTCCAATGCGCTGGCCCGCCGTCTGCGCGAGCTGCCGTTCCGGGTGGATCGTCTGAAAACCGGGACCCCGCCGCGTATCGATGGAAAGACCGTGGATTTCTCGGTGATGGAAGAGCAGTGGGGCGACACCCCGCTGCCGGTGATGAGCTATCTGGGCAAGGTGGAAGAGCACCCGCGCCAGATCTGCTGCTATATCACCCACACCAATGCGCAGACCCATGACATCATTCGCAGTGGTTTCGACCGCAGCCCCATGTTCACGGGGGTGATCGAAGGCACCGGCCCGCGCTATTGCCCGTCCATTGAAGACAAGGTGAATCGCTACCCGGACAAGGACACTCACCAGATCTTTGTGGAGCCGGAAGGCCTCGACACCCACGAGCTGTATCCCAATGGCATCTCTACCAGCCTGCCGTTCGATGTGCAGCTGCAGGCGGTGCGTTCCATCCGCGGCTTTGAAAATGCCCACATTACTCGCCCTGGCTATGCCATCGAGTATGACTTCTTCAATCCCCAGGATCTCAAGCACAGCCTGGAAACCAAGCATATGCCGGGGCTGTTCTTTGCCGGCCAGATCAATGGCACCACCGGCTACGAAGAAGCCGGGGCCCAGGGGTTGCTGGCGGGCCTGAATGCCGCCCGCCTGAGCCTCGAGCAGGATGCCTGGACCCCGCGCCGTGATGAGGCCTACATCGGCGTGCTGGTGGACGACCTGATTACCATGGGTACCCAGGAGCCTTACCGCATGTTCACCAGCCGGGCCGAATATCGGCTGTTGCTGCGTGAAGACAATGCCGACCTGCGTCTGACAGAGAAAGGGCGCGAACTGGGGCTGGTGGACGACGAGCGCTGGGCGGCCTTCAATGCCAAGCGCGAGGGCATGGAAAAGGAAGAGCAGCGCCTGAAAAATACCTGGGTGCGGCCACAGACACCGCAGGCTGAAGCGGTGAACCAGCTGATCGAGAACCCGCTGACCCGCGAATACAGCCTGTTGGACCTGCTCAAGCGTCCGGAGCTGGATTACGCCAGTCTGGCCAATGCTGTGGCGCTGGAAGATCGCCCGTCCGCCGAAGTGGTCGAGCAGATGGAAATTCTCGCCAAGTACGCCGGCTACATTGACCGTCAGACCGACGAGATCGAAAAGCTGCGGGCGGCGGAAACCACGGCTCTGCCGGCGGATTTCGACTACGAGCAGGTGAAAGGCCTGTCCAACGAGGTGAAGCAGAAGCTCGGCACCGTGCGCCCGGACACCCTGGGCCAGGCGGGCCGGATTCCCGGGGTGACCCCGGCGGCCATTTCCCTGCTGATGATTTACCTGAAGAAACACCACCACCAGAACAAGGCCGCCCAACACGCATGAGCCTGCCCGCACAACTGGCTGACACTCTGGCCCGGGGGATCGACACCCTCGGCCTGCCCCTCAGCGACGACCAGCAACGCCAGCTGATCCACTACGTGGAACTGCTGGTCAAATGGAACCAGGCCTACAACCTCACCGCCATCCGCGACCCGCAGGAAATGGTGACCCGCCACCTGCTCGACTCGCTGGCGGTGCTGCCGTTCGTGGGCGAGGGCGACACCCTGGATGTGGGAACCGGTGCCGGCATTCCCGGCATTATCCTCGCGGTATCCCGCCCGCAGCAGTCGTTCACCCTGCTGGATTCCAATGGCAAGAAAACCCGCTTTGTGCGCCAGGCCCGCCGGGAACTGGGGCTGGATAACGTGGAGGTTGTACACGGTCGCGTGGAACAGTACCGTAAAGCGCCATCACAGATAATTTGTCGGGCCTTTGCCTCCTTGTCGGACATGCTGGCGCTCATGACGTCCATAATGACCGACAATACCCGGCTACTGGCCATGAAAGCGGCCAGCACGGAAGACGAACTGGCGACCCTGCCGCAAGGCTGGAAGGGTCACCACCACAGTCTGCAGGTGCCGGGTCTGGATGAGGCGCGCACCCTGGTGATCGTAGAGTCGGTTTCGTAGGTCGGAAATGGGCGTCAGCCCATCTCCGACAGGATGCCACGGGGTGGAGCGATCGGTGGAGATTGCCTCCGGCAATTTCCCCCCTACCCAAAACGGGTTGCAGGGTTTTGCGTCGAGCATCCAGCCTCTGGCGCCAGGCGTACTATCAAGGAGAACAGCGTGACCACCGTATTTGCCGTAGCGAACCAGAAAGGCGGCGTGGGGAAAACTACCAGCAGCGTGAATCTGGCCGCCTCCCTGGCAGCCACACGCAAGAAGGTGTTGCTGGTAGACATTGATCCCCAGGGGAACGCAACCACCGGTTCCGGTGTGGACAAGTTCGACACCGACTACACCATCTACGACGTACTGTGTGATGAGGTGCCCACCGAAAAGGCCATCGTCAACACCCCGGAAGACAGCGGCTTCGACCTGATCACCGCCAACGGTGACCTGACGGCGGCGGAAGTCCAGCTGCTGGACATGAAATCCCGTGAGTTCCGCCTGCGCAACGCGCTGGCCCGCATCCGCGACAATTACGACTATATCCTCATCGACTGCCCGCCGAGCCTCAATATGCTCACGGTGAATGCCCTGACCGCGGCAGACTCGGTGATCGTGCCGATCCAGTGCGAATACTACGCCCTGGAAGGCCTCACGGCCCTGATGAACACCATCGAAAAAATCCGCACCGTGCTGAACCCCAAGCTGCACATCGGCGGCCTGTTGCGCACCATGTACGATCCGCGCAACAGCCTTTCCAACGATGTCTCCAACCAGCTGATCAGCCACTTTGGTGACAAGGTGTACCGCACCATCATTCCGCGCAACGTGCGGTTGGCGGAGGCTCCCAGCCACGGCGCCCCGGTGATTACCTATGATCCCAAGTCCCGTGGTGCGGTAAGCTACCTGGCACTGGCCGGCGAAATCCTGCGCCGCGAACAGGCCCTCAAGACTCAACCTGCCGCGGCATCGTAATTGCACGGCAGATGACACGCATTACCTGTGGGAGCGGTCGTTCAACCGCGATTTTCACACTGGAACGGGGATCGCGGTGGAACCACCGCTCCCACAGAAGAACAAGGAACCACCATGGCGGCAAAGCGTAAACGCGGTCTCAGCAAGGGCCTGGATGCCCTGCTCAGCAGTAATGAGTCCTACCAGCAACGGCAGCAGGACGAAGTGAGTGTGGAGGCCGGTGAGCAACCGGATCCGGTGACCCAGCCACCCCGCGACGGTGAATTGCGCCACCTGCCGGTGGAATACATGGAGCGTGGCCGCTACCAGCCGCGCCGTGACATGTCTCCGGATGCCCTCGAAGAGCTGGCCGAATCCATTCGCGCCCAGGGGGTCATGCAGCCCATCGTGGTGCGCCCGCTCGGCGAAAAGCGCTACGAGATCATCGCTGGCGAGCGTCGCTGGCGTGCCGCCCAGATGGCCGAGCTGGACACCATCCCGGCGGTAGTGCGCGAAGTCCCGGACGAAGCCGCCATTGCCATGGCGCTGATCGAGAACATCCAGCGGGAAAACCTCAATCCCATGGAAGAAGCCATTGCCCTGGGTCGCCTGAAAGAAGAATTCGGCCTGACCCATCAGCAAGTGGCTGACGCAGTAGGTAAATCCCGCGCCATGGTCACCAACCTGCTGCGCCTGATGAGCCTGGAGCCTGACGTCAAAAAGCTGCTGGAACACGGCGACCTGGAAATGGGCCATGCCCGTGCCCTGTTGGCGCTGGACGGCAACAAGCAGATCGATGCGGCCCGCACCGTGGTGGCCAAGGGGCTGTCCGTCCGCCAGACCGAAGAGCTGGTGCGTGACTACGAAAAGGCCAAACCCGCCAAACCGGCCGCCCCCAAGGAAGACCCCAACGTTAAAGCGCTGGTCAACGACCTGTCCGATCGCCTTGGGGCGCCGGTACAGATCCAGTCTGGCCAAGGGAGCAAGGGCAAGCTGGTGATCAGCTACAACAACCTGGACGAGCTCGACGGCATCCTCGCCCATATCAAGTAAGGGGCGGCACTCGGCGCCGATCGCGCTAGAGTCAGGGAAGAACAAAAAGAACCAGAGAGAGCCATGGGAAAGTTTATCTTTCGGGCGCAGTCGTCCAACGGGGAGCTGGCTGGCGTTCAGGAAGCGGCCACGGCCGCCGAGGCGGTTGCCCAACTGGAATCTCAGGGCCTGACCGACGTCCGGCTACAGAGCCATGTCCTTGCTGCCTCGCAGCCGCTGCAGACGCATGGTCTCAGCGATAGCGACTATGCACGCAATTATCGCTACTTCCAGACGAATCAAGGCTGGACGGCCTTTCTGAAGGCGTTTTTACGCCAGAACTGGTGGCTTTGGCCGCTGGCTTTAGCGATGGCGGTTTGGTGCGTTACCACAGGGGATCTTTTCTGGGCCGCTCTGGCTTTGGCGTTACCCATTGTTTTGCTGGGCTGGGGGGCGTGGAAATATCGCGATGCTCAACTATTCAATCAGGTGCTTGCTGCTTGCGCTCGTGGCCAGTGGCAGGCAGGCAAGGATGCTATTGAAGTATTGCGCCGCCGGGTAAAGGACCCGGCCGTGCAAATGGAGCTGGCTGTGCACGAAGCCTGCATTCTGGCCCGGGAAAATCAGCAGGAAGCGGCGCAAGCGGTACTGGATGAATGGAAGCCGCTCATGGATAACCTGATGCCGGGCATGTATGTGGCGCATCAGGCGCGCCTGGCATTGGCGCGACGCGACTTCGCAGCCGTATGTGAGCTGCACCGCCAGGCAATGGAGGCTACCGGCGGTGATGCAGCCATGACCCTGGACTATGCTCTCATGGAAGCCCGCTATGGGTCTTCAGCACGGGCACACTGTGTTTTGCTGGAGGTGTCAGCCGCAACCCTGCCTGAATACGGCTATGCATTTTTACCTTGGGTTGAGGGGGTTGTGGCGCTGCGGCAGCAGCGAACGGATGAAGCGCTGGAGAAATTGCAACAAGCCATGTCGGGCCTGCAAGTTTTCGCCGACAACCCCGCGATCTGGCCCACATTGGCGATGATGTCGTCCGATTTGGGGCTGGCCTTGCTTGCGAAGGGGCAGCCGGAAGCCGCGAATGGCGTGGTCGCAGCGGCTTGGCCGGTCCTTTCGGTGCACGGCGATCCGGATGACTTGGCGCTTTTCCGTGACCGCTTCTCATTGCCTGCCTGATCTGCACAGAAAACGGGCAACGATTCCTGATTGCTTGTGAATCAGATTCATTTTTGACTGTGTTGCTATCCTGTCGCGAAAACGGCTCGACCATGGTCGAACATTGACCAACAATCCACGCTCTACGGTTGCCACTTGCGTGCCAACTCCATATACTTCGCCGCGCTAACGATCAGGGGTGCCCAAGACCTTGCGCCTGGTGCGGCATCAACATGCATCAGCCCAGAGGCTTCACGGTGACCACCAGCAACGAATTCCAGGCCCACAGAACATTGTTCTGGGGGTTAATGCGCGCTCAACTAGCCGCCATTGTGGTGTTCGCCCTGCTGGTAACGGTAACGGCCGGAACACTGGCCGGCCTGGTAGCGGCCTGGGGAGGCACTATCAGCCTGATCGCATATGCCTGGGGCGGCTATCAGATATGGCTGCATCCCGGCAATCATGCGCCCAAGCGCATGGCCACCGCAGCAGTACGGGCGGAAATGGGCAAGATCGCAATTATGTTATTGCTGTTCTGGCTCACTTTTTCCAAGGTCCCTGAAACGCGGGAAATGAAAATTGCAATGGTTCTGCTGCTAGGCTTCCTGATCGCCCAGGTCGTGGGCTGGATTCAGGTAGCGCGTCTCGACGGACGCACAGCAGGGCAAGACGGGCAAAACGACTGAGACTGTAGGTATCAATATGGCTGGTAGCTCTCCGGGCGAGTACATCAAGCACCATTTGGGTAATCTGACCTATGGCGAACTGCCCGCAGGCTATGTCCGTGAATGTCACGGTCATGCCGAGACGCTGAGCGAAACCACCTGGACTTTTGCCTGTAACGGTACCGAAGCCAAAGACATGGGCTTCATGGCATTCCACGTTGATTCCCTCGCCTGGTCCGGTGGTCTCGGCATCATCATGTGCCTGTTGTTCTGGCTGGGTGCCCGCAAGGCAACCGCCGGCGTCCCTACCGGTTTCATGAACTTCATCGAAACCATCATTGAATTTATCGACACCCAGGTTCGCGATTCTTTCCACGGCAAGAGCAAACTGGTGGCGCCGCTGTCACTGGTGATCTTCTGCTGGGTATTCCTGATGAACCTGATGGATCTGATCCCTGTGGACTTCATCCCGCAGACCTTTACCTGGATCATGACCACCTTCTTCGGCTGGACCGCACACGAAGCCTACTTCAAGATCGTGCCCAGCACTGACCCCAACATCACGTTGTCCATGTCCTTCTCCGTCATGCTGCTGGTGATCTTCTTCACCATCAAGGCGAAAGGTGTGGGTGGCTTTATCGGTACCTTGGCCCTGCATCCCTTTGAGGCCAGCAACCCGGTAGTGAAATGTCTGTTGATCCCGGTGAACCTGCTGCTGGAGACCATTGGTCTGCTGGCCAAGCCGGTATCCCTGGGTCTGCGACTGTTCGGCAACATGTATGCCGGCGAGTTCGTGTTTATTCTGCTGGCCGCCATGATGGGCACCTGGCAGTTTATCGGTGCCTGGCCGTGGGCGGTATTCCACATTCTGGTTATCACCCTGCAGGCATTTATCTTCATGGTACTCACTATCGTGTACCTGAGCATGGCGGTCGAAGACCACTAAGATTTTTTAAACCGGTTTTTAATTAAACCAACCAAGCACTTAACGGGAGTGTAAAGATGGAAGGCATTCAATTTCTTGCTGCTGCTATCGTAGCTGGCCTGGCGGCCATCGGCGCAGGTCTGGGCTTCGGCATGATGGGTGGCCGTTTTCTGGAATCTGTAGCTCGTCAGCCTGAACTGGCTCCGATGCTGCAAACCCGCATGTTCATCATCGCTGGTCTGCTGGATGCTGTGCCGATTATCTGTATCGCTATCGCGTTCCTGCTGATCTTCCAGTAATCGATCGCGTTTGATCCGGTAAATTACCTAACGCGATTGAGGTGATGGCATGAACATCAACATGACGATCATCGGCCAGGCTATCTGGTTCGCTCTGTTCGTATTCTTCTGCATGAAGTTCGTCTGGCCGCCCATTTCCCGGGCCCTGGAAGAGCGCAAGCAGAAAATTGCCGAGGGCCTGAGCGCCGCAGATCGTGCTGAGCGCGATCTGGAACTGGCCCAGGAAAAGGCGACCGCCAATCTCAAAGAAGCAAAAGAGAAGGCGGCCGAAATCATTGATCAGGCCAATCGCCGGGCTAATCAGATTGTGGATGAGGCTAAAGAAGCCGCGCGCACCGAAGGTGAGCGTCTGGTAGCCAAAGCCCAGTCTGAGATTGACCAAGAAGTTAATCAGGCTCGCGAGCAGCTGCGTAAAGAAGTGGCAGCCCTGGCGTTGTCTGGTGCCGAGAAGGTACTGGGCGGCGAAGTAAACCAGGACGCGCACAAGCAGATGCTTGAGCAGCTGGCGGCTGAACTCTGAGACTACGGGTAACCCATGGCTGAACTGACCACCATCGCACGCCCCTACGCCAAGGCCGCCTTTGTTTTTGCAAAGGAACAAGGCGCCCTGGACAAGTGGGAAAAGATGCTGGGCCTGGCAGCAGCAGTGGCAGGTGATGCCAGCATGCGTGCCTACCTTGACCAGCCGGAACTGGATGACGCCGCCAAGGTTTCTGCCTTTGCAGAAGTCTGTGGCGACGAACTGGACGAAAGCGGGCGCAATTTTATTGCGCAGCTGGCGCACAACAAGCGTCTGCCGCTGTTGCCGGTCATCCTGGAACTGTTCCACGCGCTTCTGGCAGCGGAACAGCAGTTCACCGACGTGGAGCTGGTCTCCGCGTTCGAGATGGACGACGCTGTTGCCGAAAAGCTGGTAGCCGCTTTGAAAAAACGCCTTGGCACCGACGTGAATGTCACCACGTCTGTGGACCAATCACTGATTGGAGGCGTGCTGGTGCGAGCCGGCGATACCGTAATTGATGGCAGTGTGCGTGGCCGACTTAACCGTCTGGCAGAGCAACTGAACTCTTGAGTTTGAGGGATTAGAGATGCAGCAACTCAACCCGTCCGAAATCAGCGAGATTATCAAGTCGCGCATCGCGAAACTTGATACCTCCACCGAAGCACGTAACGAAGGTACGGTGGTTTCCGTATCCGATGGTATCGTGCGTATTCACGGTCTTGCCGATGTCATGTTCGGTGAGATGATCGAGTTTGAGGGCGGCATCTACGGCATGGCCCTTAACCTTGAGCAGGATTCTGTTGGTGCCGTGGTACTGGGTGATTACCTGGGCCTGGCCGAAGGCCAGAAGGTACGTTGTACCGGCCGCATCCTGGAAGTTCCGGTAGGTCCGGAGCTGCTGGGTCGTGTGGTAGACGCCCTGGGTAACCCGATCGACGGCAAAGGCCCGATCAACGCTTCTGCCACCGACGCGGTAGAAAAGGTAGCGCCCGGCGTTATCTGGCGTAAAGAGGTTAACGAGCCGGTTCAGACTGGCTACAAGGCAATCGACTCCATGGTGCCGATCGGTCGTGGTCAGCGTGAGTTGATCATTGGTGACCGTCAGATCGGTAAGACCGCGGTAGCCGTCGATGCCATCATTGCCCAGAAGGGCACTGGCGTTAAGTGTATCTACGTTGCGGTTGGCCAGAAGCAGTCCACCATTGCCAACGTGGTACGCAAGCTGGAAGAGCACGGTGCAATGGATCACACCATCATCGTTGCCGCTTCCGCTTCCGATCCGGCTTCCATGCAGTTCCTGGCCCCGTTTGCCGGCTGCGCCATGGGCGAATACTTCCGCGACCGCGGTGAAGATGCCCTGATCGTATACGATGACCTGACCAAGCAAGCCTGGGCGTATCGTCAGATCTCCCTGCTGCTGCGTCGTCCGCCGGGCCGTGAAGCGTATCCTGGTGACGTGTTCTACCTGCACTCCCGTCTGCTGGAGCGCGCCGCCAAGGTTAACGAAGAATACGTAGAGAAGTTCACCAACGGTGAAGTGAAAGGCAAAACCGGTTCTCTGACCGCCCTGCCGATCATCGAAACCCAGGGTGGTGACGTATCTGCATTCGTACCGACCAACGTGATCTCCATCACCGATGGTCAGATCTTCCTGGAAACCGACCTGTTCAACTCCGGCGTACGTCCGGCCATGAACGCCGGTGTGTCTGTATCCCGTGTTGGTGGTGCAGCCCAGACCAAGATCGTTAAAAAGCTCGGCGGTGGTATCCGTCTGGCGCTGGCTCAGTACCGTGAACTGGCGGCCTTCGCCCAGTTCGCTTCCGACCTGGATGATTCCACTCGTGAGCAGCTGGAACATGGTCAGGCCGTTACCGAGCTGATGAAGCAGAAGCAGTACAGCCCGCTGAGCGTTGCTGAGATGGGTGTTGTTCTGTACGCCGCTAACGAAGGTTACCTGAAAGGTATCGAAATCGAGAAAATCGGTTCCTTCGAAACGGCCATGCTGGACTACATGAACAGCGAAAAGAAAGCGTTGATGGACAAGATCAACGAGAAGGGTGACTACAACGGCGACATCGAGGGTGAGATCAAGGAATCTCTTGATCAGTTCAAAGCCACCCAGACCTGGTAATTCGCTGATAAAAGGTACTTCCTATGGCCAGCGGTAAAGAGATCAAAGGCAAGATTGCCAGCGTCCAGAGCACGAAGAAGATTACCCGTGCAATGGAAATGGTGGCAGCTTCCAAGATGCGTAAGGCACAAGAGCGTATGGCGGCTAGCAAGCCGTACGCCAGCCGTATGCGTCAGGTGGTTGCCCATCTGGCCAATGCCGATCTGGAATACCGGCACAGCTACCTGCAAGAGCGGGAAGTCAAAAACGTTGGCTACATCGTAGTGACCTCCGACCGGGGTCTCTGCGGTGGCCTCAACGTTAACCTGCTCAAGAATGTCGTCAAAAGCGCGCAAGAGTGGAAAGAAAAAGGCGCCAAAGCCCAGTACTGCGTAGTGGGTTCCAAAGGTGTTTCTTTCTTCAAGAGCGTGGGCGGCAATGTGGAAGCCACCGTGAACGGTCTGGGTGACACGCCTCACCTGAACGACCTGATCGGCTCCATCAAGGTTATGCTGGACGCCTATGACAATGGTGCCATCGACCGTCTGTACATCGTGTACAACGAGTTCGTGAACACCATGACCCAAGCGCCCAAGAATATTCAGCTTCTGCCGCTCGAAGCCGGTGAAGATGAAGAACTGAAGCGCCACTGGGACTACATTTACGAGCCTGCCCCGAAAGAGCTGCTCGACGAACTGCTGGTGCGGTTCATCGAGTCACAGGTCTACCAGGGTGTGGTTGAAAACAATGCCTGTGAGCAGGCAGCGCGTATGATCGCGATGAAAGCGGCCAGCGATAATGCCGGTGACATCATTCGTGATCTGCAGTTGGTGTACAACAAGGCACGCCAGGCTGCAATTACGCAGGAAATCTCCGAAATCGTTGGTGGTGCTGCTGCGGTCTAAACTGATAGACCCGGCAAAAACGCAAGTTAAGAGGATGCAAGCATGAGTAGCGGTCGTATTGTTCAGATCATCGGTGCTGTGATCGACGTGGAATTCCCGCGCGAAAACGTACCGAAGGTATATGACGCCCTCACCGTGGACGGTACTGAAACCACGCTGGAAGTTCAGCAGCAGCTGGGCGACGGCGTAGTCCGTACCATCGCCATGGGCTCCACCGAAGGTCTGAAGCGTGGTATCACCGTGACCGACACTGGTGAGCCGATTCAGGTACCGGTAGGCACCAAGACCCTGGGCCGTATCATGGACGTGCTGGGTCGCCCGATCGACGAAGCCGGTCCTATCGGTGAAGAAGAGCGCATGTCTATTCACCGTGCGGCTCCTACTTACGCTGAGCAGGCAGCTACCAACGAACTGCTGGAAACCGGCATCAAGGTAATCGACCTGGTTTGCCCCTTCGCGAAAGGCGGTAAGGTTGGTCTGTTCGGTGGTGCGGGTGTAGGTAAAACCGTAAACATGATGGAGCTGATCCGGAACATCGCGATCGAGCACTCCGGTTTCTCCGTGTTTGCGGGTGTGGGTGAGCGTACTCGTGAGGGTAACGACTTCTACCACGAAATGAAGGACTCCAACGTACTGGATAAAGTATCGCTGGTTTACGGTCAGATGAACGAGCCGCCTGGTAACCGTCTGCGTGTAGCGCTGACCGGTCTGACCATGGCCGAGAAGTTCCGTGACGAAGGTCGTGACGTACTGTTCTTCGTCGATAACATCTACCGTTACACCCTGGCCGGTACCGAAGTATCCGCTCTGCTGGGTCGTATGCCTTCTGCGGTAGGTTACCAGCCGACTCTGGCGGAAGAGATGGGCGTTCTGCAGGAACGTATTACCTCCACCAAGGTAGGTTCCATCACCTCCGTACAGGCCGTATACGTACCTGCGGATGACTTGACTGACCCGTCTCCGGCGACCACCTTTGCTCACCTGGATTCCACTGTATCCCTGAGCCGTGACATCGCGTCCAAAGGTATCTACCCGGCGATCGACCCGCTGGATTCCACCTCTCGTCAGCTGGATCCGCTGGTTATCGGTCAGGAACACTACGACATCGCTCGTGGCGTTCAGATGGTGCTGCAGCGCTTTAAAGAGCTGAAAGACATCATCGCGATTCTGGGTATGGACGAGCTGTCTGAAGATGACAAGCAGGTGGTATCCCGCGCCCGTAAGATCGAGCGTTTCCTGTCCCAGCCGTTCTTCGTGGCGGAAGTATTTACCGGTTCTCCCGGCAAGTACGTTTCCCTGAAAGACACCCTGGCAGGTTTCAAGGGTATCCTGAACGGTGACTACGACCACATTCCGGAGCAGGACTTCTACATGAAGGGTTCTATCGACGAAGTGGTAGAAGCCTACAACAAGCGTAGCAAGTAACCTTCACCGGGAGACAACAAATGGCGATGACCGTGCATTGCGACATTGTTAGTGCAGAACGCCAGCTGTTCTCCGGCCTGGTAGAGATCGTGGTAGCTTCCGGTGTGGAAGGCGACCTCGGTATCATGCCAGGCCACGCCCCGCTGCTGACCCGGCTCAAGCCGGGCCCGGTACGGGTGAAGAAGCAGAATGGTGAAGAAGAAGTGTTCTACGTATCTGGCGGCTTCCTGGAAGTGCAGCCGAAGCTGGTCACCGTACTGGCTGATACGGCAGAGCGTGCCGACAACATGGACGAAGCCGCCGCCGAGCAGGCAAAACAGCGTGCCAAAGAAGCGCTGGAAGGGAAGAACTCCGAAATGGATTACTCCCGTGCCGCTGCTACACTGGCCGAGGCTGTTGCCCAGTTGCGTGCAATTCAACAGTTGAAGAAAAAGGCGCGGTAAGCCGCACTTTTTTGCAAATCTTCAACACAGAAAGGGTAGCCGAGTGCTACCCTTTTTTGTTTCTGTGGTAAAACGGGCCAGGACAGGTTCGTGCAAGCCAACAGCAATAAGGACAGGGTAATGAGTCTAGCGGTAGTCGTTCTGGCAGCAGGCAAAGGCACTCGCATGAAGAGCGCCTTGCCAAAAGTGCTTCACCAAGTGGCCGGCAAGGCCATGGTTCAGCATGTGGTAGATGCTGCAGCCAGCCTGGAAGTCGCCAATACGGTGGTGGTTTACGGCCATGGCGGAGACCAGGTCCAACAAACCGTAAAGGGCGATAATCTGCAGTGGGCGGAACAGGCAGAACAGCTCGGAACGGGCCATGCTGTCGCCCAGGCGATGCCCTTGGTCAGCGAGGATATCGTCCTGGTGCTGTATGGCGATGTCCCCCTGATTCGCCCGGAAACCCTCAAGGAATTTGTCGCCTGTGTGGATGACAAGACGCTGGCACTGATGACCCTGACCCTGGATGACCCCAGCGGTTATGGCCGCATCGTCCGTGACGGTCAGAACAACGTCCAGCGTATCGTCGAGCAGAAAGATGCCTCCGATGCCGAACTGGGTATCCAGGAGATCAACACCGGTATCCTCGCCTGTACCCGCAGCTTCCTGGCAGATTGCCTGCCAAAGCTGTCCAGCAACAATGCCCAGGGCGAATATTACCTGACCGATGTCATCGCCATGGCGGTGCAGTCCGGCCTGAATGTGGAAACCCTGCAACCTGAGTCCGCCTGGGAAGTCGATGGGGTCAACGACCGTGTCCAGCTAGCCCGTCTCGAGCGTATTTTTCAGCGGGCACAGGCTGAATCGCTGATGCGTGATGGGGTCACCCTCCGTGATCCCGCCCGGCTGGATATCCGTGGCTGCGTACAGATCGCCAGTGACGTCATTATCGATGTGAACGTGATACTGGAAGGCGATGTCACCATCGAAGAGGGCGTCACCATTGGCCCGAACTGCATCATTCGCGACGCCAATATTGGTGCTGGCACGGCAATCGAAGCCAACAGCCTGATTGATGGTGCGGTAGTGGGCGACCATTGCACGGTGGGGCCCTACGCACGCCTGCGCCCCGGCACCGAACTGGCGGACAAAGCCAAGATCGGCAACTTTGTAGAGACCAAGAAGTCCTATGTGGGCGAAGGCTCCAAAGTGAATCACCTGACCTACATCGGCGACAGCCAAATCGGCAAGGGCGTGAATGTTGGAGCCGGCACCATTACCTGCAATTATGATGGTGTGAACAAATTCCAGACCGTGATGAAAGATGGTGCCTTCATCGGCTCCAACTCGTCACTGGTGGCCCCGGTGACCATCGGCGAAAACGCAACCGTTGGTGCGGGCAGTACCGTCACCAAGGACGTGGACGACAACGGCCTTGCCGTGGCCCGTGGTCAGCAACGGAATGTGCCCAACTGGAAGCGCCCAACCAAAGGCTAAAAAGCGTCTGTAGGAGCCATGCGTGCATGGCGATAGAGCGGCGACGACACAATCGCCACTCCATGAAAAGAATGTTAGGGAAATAACACATGTGTGGAATCGTCGGTGCCATCGCCCAGCGTAACGTAGGCAACATCCTGATCACCGGACTCAAGCGCCTGGAATACCGGGGCTATGACAGTGCCGGTGTCGCGCTGCTCAACGACAGCGGGATTACCCGGGTACGTCGGCAGGGCAAGGTGGCCGGGCTGGAAGATGCGGTTAATGAACAGGCGGCCAGCGGTTTCACCGGTATCGCCCACACCCGCTGGGCGACTCACGGTAAACCCTCTGAAGCCAATGCCCACCCACACATGTCTGGCAACGATCTGGCGCTGGTCCATAACGGCATCATCGAAAACTTTCAGAAACTGAAAGACGCACTGGAAGCCGACGGTTACACCTTCCAGTCCCAGACCGATACCGAAGTGATTGTTCACCTCATCGACCAGACCCTGCAAACCGGCGTGGACCTGTTCACCGCCGTGCAGCAAGTGACAAAGAAACTCGACGGCGCCTACGCCCTGGGTGTGATTCACAAGGCGCAACCGGACAAGCTGGTTACCGTCCGTTCCGGCAGCCCGCTGGTGATCGGCCTCGGCATTGATGAAAACTACATCGCCTCCGACCAGCTGGCCCTGTTGCCCGTCACCAACCGCTTTATCTTTCTGGAAGAAGGCGATCAGGCAGAGCTGACCATCGACGGTGTGCGCATCGTTGATGCCAACGGTAACCCGGTCACCCGCGAGCCCCACGAATTCGACGGCACCCACGAAGATGCGGAAAAGGGCGAATACCGCCACTACATGCAGAAGGAAATCTTCGAGCAACCGGCGGCCATCCAGAAAACCCTGGAAGACCGTATCGAATCACCGGCCACGTTGATCAACGCCTTCGGTGAAAAAGCCCCGGCCATTTTCGACAAGGTAAAAACCGTCCAGATCGTGGCCTGTGGCACCAGTTACCACGCAGGTATGGTGGCCCGTTACTGGCTCGAAGACATTGCCGGCATCCCCTGCCAGGTAGAAGTGGCCAGTGAATTCCGCTACCGCAAACATGTGGTGCCGGAAGGCACCCTGTTCGTGACCATTTCCCAGAGTGGCGAAACCGCCGATACCCTGGCCGCCCTGCGCGATACCCAGTCTCCCAACTACGTGGGCCGGCTGGCCATCTGTAACGTGGACAGCTCCTCACTGGTGCGCGAATCCGAGCTGGTATTCCTCACCAAGGCCGGCCCGGAAATTGGCGTGGCGTCCACCAAGGCGTTCACCACCCAGCTGGCCGGCCTGCTGATGCTGGTATTGGCCCTGGGCCGCCAGAAAGGTCTGGCCGACAGCGAAATCGAAACGGTACTGGCAGAAATGCGCCAGCTGCCGAACCTGATCGAACAGGCTGCCGCACTGGATAAGCCCATCGAAAAACTGTCCGAGCACTTCGTGGAAAAACACCATGCGCTGTTCCTCGGCCGTGGTGTGCAATTCCCGGTGGCACTGGAAGGTGCGCTCAAGCTCAAGGAAATTTCCTACATCCACGCAGAAGCCTACGCCGCCGGTGAGCTCAAGCATGGTCCGCTGGCACTGGTCGACAGTGAAATGCCGGTGGTGTCCGTGGCACCCAACGACGAACTGCTGGAAAAACTGAAATCCAACCTGCAGGAAGTGCGCGCCCGTGGTGGTGAGCTGTATGTGTTTGCCGACAAGAACGCCCACGTAAAAGAAGGCGAAGGCATCCATGTACTCAACATGCCCGCCGTGCCAGAAACCATCGCCCCCATCGTCTACACCGTGCCGCTGCAATTGCTCAGCTACCACGTCGCCGTGTTGCGCGGCACCGATGTGGACCAGCCAAGGAATCTGGCCAAGTCGGTGACAGTGGAATAAGGCAGTTAACAGTTAATAGTGAACAGTTAACAGCGAAAGCCCGGCAACGCCGGGCTTTTTGTTGCACACCTCCCCTGTAGGAGCGTCGCTCGCGGCGCGATAGCCGCGGCGCGGCTCTCTTTCGCGGTGGCACCACCGCTCCTGCAAAACCGTGTCGATCCCCAGGCAAACTTGTATACCACCTTGTATGGCACGGTTGCTGCATAAAGTTGGTGCATGGCAACCGGCAGGAAGAGGTCTGGCTCGTGACCGTACAGGAACCGGCACCGACACAACGGCGACATCCCAAGACACCAGCCCATGGCAAGGGGTGGAAGGCCCGGCTGCAGATGCAGCTGGAGTGCGCCATTACGGGGCAGGGCGCCAAGACTGTCATGACTGGTCTGCACCATTATGGGCCGCTGCGCGTTCAGCGCCCCTTCTACCCGGAAGGCGGCACCGCCCACATCTACTTGCTGCATCCCCCCGGTGGGGTAGTCGGTGGCGATGGTCTGGAGATCGACATCACTGCCGGCACGCAGGCCCATGGCCTGTTCACCACCCCCGGTGCCACCAAGTTCTATCTCAGTGCCGGCGATACTGCCCGCGTCAGCCAGGCCCTAACCGTGGCCCCCGGTGGCACTCTGGAATGGTTTCCCCAGGAAAACATCTTCTTCCCCGGCGCCAAGGTGCACATGGGCACCACCATTGATCTGCATGGCGATGCCCGCTTCATGGGCTGGGAAATCTCCTGCCTGGGGCGGCCGGTGAACAGCGAGATCTTCGAGCAGGGCAATATCGATGCGCGCTTTCGCATTAATCGCGACGGCAGGCCGCTGCTGATCGAGCGCCTCAAGGTGGATCAGCCGCGCCACCTCAATGCGTCATCCGGGCTGCGTAACTTTCCCATGCAGGCTTTGTTTGTGGCCACCGGTTGCAACGAGGCCCTGCTGGAACAGGCCCGCGACATCATTGCAGGCAACACCGGCGAGATGCCCTGTGGCCTAACCTTGATCGACGACATTCTGGTGATGCGTGTGCTCGGCACCCGCTGCGAAAAAATCCAGGCCCTGATGATTCCGGTCTGGCAGTTATTACGCCAGGCCCTGCTGAACAAACCGGCGGCAATCCCGCGCATCTGGAATACCTGACGGTGAACGGAAAAGGCGAAAAGGCAAAATCATGGAACTGACACCCAGAGAAAAAGACAAGCTGCTGATCTTCACCGCCGCCCTGCTGGCGGAGCGGCGCATGGCCCGCGGTCTCAAGCTCAACTACCCCGAGTCGGTGGCCTTTATCACCGCCGCCATCATGGAAGGCGCCCGCGACGGCAAGACCGTGGCACAGCTGATGGGCGAAGGCCGCACCCTGCTCAAGCGCGATGACGTGATGGAAGGCGTGCCGGAAATGATTCACGAAGTGCAGGTGGAAGCCACCTTTCCGGACGGCACCAAGCTGGTCACCGTTCACGACCCGATTGTGTAAAGGAGTGCACCCATGATTCCCGGCGAAATGAAAGTGCAGGACGGCGACATCGAGATCAATCCCGGCCGTGAAACCGTCACCGTGGAAGTGGCCAACACCGGCGACCGTCCCATCCAGGTGGGCTCCCATTACCACTTCTATGAAGTGAACAACGCCCTGCAGTTTGATCGCGAAAAAACGAAAGGCTTCCGGCTCAACATCCCCGCCGGCACCGCGGTGCGCATCGAACCCGGCCAGAGCCGCACCGTGGAACTGGTGGCCTACGCCGGCGAAAGAAAAGTCTACGGCTTCCAGGGCAAGGTGATGGGCTCGCTATAAGGCTGGGGGTTTTCTGTGGGAGCTCTCTGTGCCCTTTAGGGTATGCGCAAGCGATTTACCACCATCGCCTGCCGGCAGCCTCCCACAGTCGAACCAGCAGAGACGGGAAATAATGTCTGAATGGGGTGGTTAAACCAGCCCATCAAAAAACAGGAGAACCACCGTGGCAACAATGTCCAGACAGGCCTACGCGGAAATGTTCGGCCCCACCACCGGCGACCGCCTGCGCCTCGCCGATACCGATCTGTGGATCCAGGTGGAAAAGGACTACACCGTCTACGGCGACGAAGTGAAATTCGGCGGCGGCAAGGTCATCCGCGATGGCATGGGCCAGTCTCAGCATCCCTCTGCCAAAGTCATGGATCTGGTCATCACCAATGCCCTGATCATCGATCACTGGGGCATCGTCAAAGCGGACATCGGCATCAAGGCCGGACGCATCGCCGCCATCGGCAAGGCCGGTAACCCGGACGTGCAGCCCGACGTGGATATCATCGTCGGCCCCGGCACTGATGTGGTGGCGGGCGAGGGCAGCATCGTAACCGCCGGCGGCATCGATTCGCACATTCACTTTATCTGCCCGCAGCAGATCGACGAGGCGCTGGCCTCCGGCGTCACCACCATGATCGGCGGCGGCACCGGCCCCACCACGGGCACCAACGCCACCACCGTCACCCCCGGCCCCTGGAACATGGCGCGCATGCTGGAAGCGGCGGATTCGTTCCCCATGAACCTGGGCTTTCTCGGCAAGGGCAACGCCAGCCTGCCGGAATCCCTCACCGAACAGATCGCCGCCGGCGGCATCGGCCTGAAACTGCACGAAGACTGGGGCACCCCCCCCCAAGCCATCGACACCTGCCTCACCGTGGCCGACGACACCGACACCCAGGTGGCGATCCATACCGACACCCTGAACGAATCCGGCTTCGTGGAAGACACCATCGCCGCGTTCAAGGATCGCACCATTCACACCTATCACACCGAAGGGGCAGGCGGTGGCCACGCACCGGACATCATCCGCGCGGCGGGGCTGACCAATGTGTTGCCATCCTCCACCAACCCCACCCGGCCCTACACCGTGAACACGGCCGATGAGCACCTGGACATGCTCATGGTCTGTCACCACCTGGACCCGAGCATCCCCGAAGACGTGGCCTTCGCCGAATCGCGCATCCGCCGCGAAACCATCGCCGCCGAAGACATCCTTCACGACCTCGGCGCCTTCTCCATGATCGCCTCGGATTCCCAGGCCATGGGCCGCGTCGGTGAAGTGGTCATGCGCACCTGGCAAACCGCCCACAAGATGAAAGTGCAGCGAGGTGCCCTCAAGGGCGATCCCGCCGAGCACGACAACTTCCGCGTCAAACGCTACGTGGCCAAGTACACCATCAACCCGGCCATCGCCCACGGCATGGCCCACGAAATTGGTTCGGTGGAAGTAGGCAAGCTGGCAGATCTGGTGCTGTGGAGCCCGGCCTTCTTCGGCGTCAAACCCAACCTGATCATCAAGGGCGGGATGGTGGCCATGGCCAAGATGGGCGACCCCAACGCCTCCATCCCCACACCGCAGCCGGTGCATTACCGCCCCATGTTCGGCGCCTACGGCAAGGCCCGCCAGGCCACCACCATGACCTTCATCTCCCAGGCGGCCATGGATGCCGGCATCCCCGAACAACTGAAGCTGGCCAACCGCATCGGCGTGGTGAAAGGCTGCCGAACCGTGAAAAAGAAAGACATGCTGCTCAACGACTGGCAGCCCAACCTGGAAGTGGACCCGCAAACCTATCAGGTGCGCGCCGATGGCGAACTGCTCACCTGTGAACCAGCGGATGCCCTGCCCATGGCCCAGCGCTACTTCTTGTTTTGACGGCGCGCTTTCAGACAGACATTGAGACAACCATGATCGAACTGACAAAAAAACTGAACGAGAGCGCCCTGGAAGGCCTGGATAACAGCACCCTGAAAGTCCTCAGCCTGCCCATCGATGCGCGCATCAAAAGCCGCCAGAAAGCCCTGCTGGAAAGCGGCGAACCGGTGGGCCTGTTTCTCGAGCGTGGCACCCTGCTGCGCGGTGGCGATGTGCTGACCAATGCCGACGGCATCCTGGTCAAAGTCATCGCCGCCGATGAAACCGTCTCCACCATCCAATGCGACGATGCCCTGATGCTCGCCAAGGTGGCCTACCACCTGGGCAACCGCCACGTGCCCCTGCAAATCGAAACCGGCTTCGTGCGCTACCAGCACGACCACGTGCTCGACGACATGGTGCGCCAGCTCCCCGGTGCCGACAGTAGCGTCACCGTCAACGTAGAGCAGGCCCCGTTCGAACCTGAGGCCGGCGCCTACCAGCAGGGCGGTGGCCACCACGGTCATTCGCACGGGCACGGGCACGGCCATGGCCATTCGCACGATCACGACCACAGCCACGATCACTCACACGAACACAGCCATTGAGCTAACGCGATGCCCCGGGCGTCGTCACGAAAGGAGCACACCATGAAACACCTGACTCGCAAGGCCAGCACCGCGGCCCTTACCCTGGCCACAGTCGCCCTGCCAGCCGCCGCCATCGCCCACACCGGCGAAGGCGCCCATGTACACGGCGGCCTGATGGCGGGCCTTACCCATCCCGTCACCGGCATGGATCACCTGGTCGCCCTGGTGCTGTTCGGTGCCTTGCTGGCCGGCACCTCCCTCAAGGAAAAACAACTGGGCTTTGCCGCTGCCGGCATCAGCCTGGCGGCCGGTTTCGCCGGCGGGATTGCCCTCGGTGGCCACGTGGCCATGGAAGCCTTGATCACCGGTTCGGCCCTGTTGTTCGCGGCTGCCCTGGCGTTCCCGGCCAGCGTACGTGGCAAAGCCGCCTGCGCGGTGGCGATCCTGCTGGGCGCTCACGGCTGGGCCCACGGCGTGGAAATGACCGGCAGCCTGGCCGGCTTTGGCGCCGGCTTCCTGGCCAGCTCCGTACTGCTGATGCTGGCGGGCCTGCCGCTGGGCCAACAGATCCAGAAAATCGCCCCGGCCCTGCGGGCCGTACTGGCTGCCGGCGCAGCCCTTGGCCTGATGCTGCTGGCGGGCTAAACGATGAGCCGCGCATCATGAGCAACAGCGCCTTCTTCCGCCTGCAGCAACTAATCAGCCCGTCGCTGCCCATCGGTGCCTTCACCTATTCGCAAGGCATGGAATGGGCAGTGGAGTGCGGCTGGATCAAGGATGCCGACGACGTCTACGTGTGGCTCGATGGCCTGCTGGAAAGCAGCGTCGGCGCGCTGGAGCTCCCGGTACTGGCAAGGCTATACCACGCCAGCCAACAGCAAGATGTAGAGGCCTTCAGCCACTGGGCCGACACCCTGCTGGCCTGGCGGGAAACCCGCGAGCTGCGCGCGGAAGAATGCCAGCGCGGCCAGGCCCTCACCATGGTGCTGGACAAACTGCCGGACGCCGCAGGCTGGCCCGAGCTGCAAGAGACTCAATGGCGTGATGCCCTGGCCCAGACCCAACTGGCCGGCTTCGCCCTGGCCTGCGCCCGCTGGCACGTGGATCTGGAACAGGCACTCAACGGTTACCTGTGGAGCTGGCTGGAAAACATGGTCATCGTCGCGGTGAAACTCATCCCCCTGGGCCAAAGCGATGGCCAGCGGGTGCTCTACCGCTTCAGCGACCAGCTGGCGGCCATCACAAAGCAGGCCATGACCCTGGCCGACGACGACATCGGCTCCTCGTCCCCCGCCATGGCCATCGCCAGCAGCCTCCACGAAACCCAATACTGCCGCCTGTTCCGGTCATGACACTGGCGCTGGCACCGGAATCGGCAAAGAACACTGTGGGAGCGTGCCTGCACGCGATAACCCAACACAAGACAGGCAAGAACAACGGAGAACACCATGACAACCGAACATAAATCCCCCCTGCGCGTCGGCATCGGCGGCCCGGTCGGCTCCGGCAAAACCGCCCTGCTGGAAAAACTCTGCAAAGCCATGCGCGACGACTACCACATCGCCGTGGTCACCAACGACATCTACACCAAGGAAGACCAGCGCATCCTCACCGAAGCCGAAGCCTTGGAGCCGGAACGCATCGTCGGCGTGGAAACCGGCGGCTGCCCCCACACCGCCATCCGTGAAGATGCCTCCATGAACCTGGCGGCAGTAGAAAACCTGGCCCGCAAATTCGGCAACCTGGACGTGGTGTTCGTGGAAAGCGGCGGCGACAACCTTAGCGCCACCTTCTCACCGGAGCTGGCAGACCTGACCATCTACGTGATCGACGTGGCCTCCGGGGAGAAGATCCCCCGTAAGGGCGGGCCGGGTATCACCAAGTCAGATCTTCTGGTGATCAACAAGATCGATCTGGCGGATCTGGTGGGAGCGGATCTGGGGATTATGGAATCGGATACCAACCGCATGCGCGGGGAGAAGCCCTGGGCGTTTTCGAATCTGAGGAATGATGTGGAGGGGTTGGAGAAGATTATTGGGTTTATTGTGGAGGAGGGGATGTTGCGGAGTCATTCGGAGAAGGCGGCTGTTAGTTAACAGTTAACAATGAATAGTGAATAGTTGAGCCCGGCGTAGCCGGGCTTTTTTTGGGTGGGTGATTTTGGTTTGGGTGAATCGCACTTTATGAATATTACTTATGTGCCATTAGCGGTCACTCAATCTTGACACCAAGTGATCAAAAACCAATCGAATACGTTGTGGTACTGGACCACGTTGAGGGCGATAAATATATAAATCCCAAGGCACAGGCTCGACCTCTTCTAACACTCTCACAAGTTTCTCTTGGCGTAATAAGTCTTGGGCCAAAAAGTCAGGAATTTGAGCAAACCCCAGTCCATTTTGTACACCCATTAATTCAGCTTCGGCGTCGGCACTTCGAAAACGTGTTATGGGTGGCGTCCACTGTCTGTCCATGGAAAAAACCCATGGCCAAAGCTTTCCCGTATTGCGATCTACTAACCCTGTAACCGGCAAGTGGTTTAGATCTTCAATAGACGCAGGCGTTCCCTCTCTATTTATTAAGTCAGGCGAAGCCACG
Source organism: Alcanivorax sp. MD8A (assembly GCF_002888555.1). Lineage (NCBI taxonomy): Bacteria > Pseudomonadati > Pseudomonadota > Gammaproteobacteria > Oceanospirillales > Alcanivoracaceae > Alcanivorax > Alcanivorax sp. MD8A. The sequence goes on from NZ_AQOQ01000003.1 coordinate 187,373, forward strand.
ACATACATATTGATTTTGGCGAGCTGGCGGGCAATAAATCGACTATCCCTCATGAAGCCGATACGAATCCCAATATCTATTTTTTCGTCAACGACATCCACGCGCTCGTCACTGAGTGTCAGGTCTATATCAAGTTGAGGATGTACTGTTGAGAGTTCCATTAATGCTGGCATCAAGCATTTATGACCAAAACCAACAGGCGCTGCGATACGAACCCGCCCTTGTAATTCATTATCCGAGTTAGGGGCGCTTGTTTGAAACAATTCATCTACAGCGCGCAGGCGTTCTTTTGCTATCACAGCAAATTTTTCTCCAACTAGGGTCACTTGTATGTGTCGAGTATTTCGATGAAATAAAAGCTCCCCTTGCAATCGCTCTAACTCCTTCACTGCTCGTGTCACTGCCTGAGGAGAAATTCCCAGACGGTTAGCCGCTTCTTTAAAGCTGCGAGACTCAGCAGCAGTACAAAATATCCGGAGCATTTCCAATCTGTTAAGCATCACAGTCACATTCAGGTTTGGTATGAATGCATAACCATTATTCCAATTTATGGAATTGTCAAATTAAAATGTTTCCATTTATTGGTTTTTAAAGGTAATGGATAATTTGTTTATTGTTTAGACAGAGCCATTCATTCAACTGATTTGAGGATATCAACTATGAGTAGTGTTTTAGCAAACAACATCAGCGGTAAGGTCGTTGTGATCACTGGTGGTAGCAGCGGTTTAGGCGAGACCACGGCAAGACATTTGGCCAGTCTGGGCGCATCTGTTGTTTTGGGTGCCCGACGCATCGACAAGCTTGAAGCTATTGCTGCTGACATACGCACAGCGGGCGGAAAAGTTGCGGTTCAAGCGACAGATGTGACTAGCCAGGACGAAGTGAAGGCCCTTGTAAATCTTGCACAAGAGCGCTTCGGTAAAGTTGATGTGGTTATCAATAATGCAGGGTTAATGGCGATTGCACCGTTAGCTGAGACTCGAGTTGACGAATGGGATCGCATGATTGACATCAACGTTAAAGGTCTGCTGTATGGAGTAGCCGCAGCGCTTCCGATCTTTCAGGAACAGGGATCCGGCCACTTTATCAATATTTCGTCCGTAGCGGGTATCAAAGTATTCAGTCCCGGCGGCACGGTTTATAGCGGAACCAAATTCGCTGTTCGCGCTATTGCCGAAGGCTTGCGCCATGAAGTTGGGGGTAAAATTCGTTCAACAATCATTTCACCAGGTGCCGTCGAATCTGAATTAAAACATGGAAGTTCAGATACTCAGGGTGCAGCCTTTGTAAAAGATTTTTATCAGCAAAATGAAATTCCATCTGAATCTGTTGCTCGTGCTATCGCATACGCAATTGAGCAGCCTGCGGATGTGGATATCAACGAGATTGTTCTGCGCCCAACTGTTCAAGAATTTTAATTCGTTTAATAAAAGACCTATTAACCAGCGGGTGATTTAACCACCCGCTGAATATTCAGATCGTGAGGTTATTGATGACTGCGTTAAACGGACAAATGCGTGTTTTGATATTAGATAGCTATGAAGAAGGTACAGTATTCCGGGATGCCCTGATTAACTTACCTTCTCCATCAGCAGGTCAGGTGCAAGTAAAAATATTTGCGAGTGGCGTCAATCCTATTGATTACAAGATCCGCCAAGGTATCGCTCCTTATGCCATGCCGGAATTACCCGCAGTACTTGGCACCGATTTGGCTGGAGAAGTTGTTGCTATCGGCGACGGCGTCACCGACTTTGCAGTAGGCGATGCAGTTTATGGTCTGACTGGCGGAGTGCGAGGATTGCAAGGCTCATTGGCTGAATATGCCAACGTAGATGCTGAGTTACTTGCTCCCAAACCGAAAAATTTGTCCATGCGTGAAGCTGCGGCTTTACCTCTGGTTGCTCTTACCGCTTGGGAAGGTTTGGTTGACAAGGCGAATGTTAAAGCGGGCCAGAAAGTCCTTATCCAAGGTGGAGCTGGCGGAGTTGGGCATGTAGCTGTGCAAATTACTAAGGCCTTAGGTGCCGACGTTTATGCCACTGCATCGACTGGAAAACAACAACTGCTCAAGGCGCTTGGTGCCACGCCAATTGATTATCACACTGCAAGCCCTGCTGACTACGTGGACGCATACACCCAAGGCAAAGGGTTCGATATCATTTACGACACTGTCGGTGGCTCTGTACTCGATGCCTCATTAGGTATCATTGCACATTATGGACATATTTTAAGCTGTGCTGCATTCGGCTCACATAACCTGGCACCGTCGTCATTACGCTCTGCAACATTGTCAGGGATTTTTGTGTTACACCCCCAGCTCAGCGGAGAGGGGCGCAAACATCATGGTGACATTCTGCGGCAAATTACGGCTCTCGTTGAAGCTGGACAAATTAAGCCACTACTCGATCCGTTACGCTTTTCCCTTGACACGGCAATGGATGCACATAATGCCGTAGAGTTGGGGTCCATGGGTAAAGTAGTTATTGATGTAATTGCTTAAAAAGTCATGGCGTAATCGGGGACACCCATAAATTGGGGAATGATCTTCCTCCGGAGATGGAGGTGTAAGCTGCACTATGGTTGCCGGCCAGATCGGTCACAGAGGTGCTTGTTTCAGGACGGATTCTGCCTGTGTTCGGTTGTTTGATAGTTGGTGTGAGTACAGGCTTGTCGGCTCGCTCTACCGATCGGGACTCAGCGATAAGAAGTGGTGAGATAATGGAGAGTAGAATGAATGCGGAATACAGAACGGTTAACCTGAACATGGCGCGAGAATCTCCAGGGCATTTGATTTTGGGAATAGAGCCAGCAGTCGTTGAGGCATAAATTCAAATGGAGCCGAGATGGATTAACTCTATCAGCGGCTGGAAAGAAGAGGTGTTGATAGGGATCTCATTTTGAGGAAGGGGTTCGGGTTCAGGTCCCGGGATGCAAGGGGAGGAGCTAATGGGAAGGGATACCCCCAATTTAGGGGACAGTGATCGGGGACACGCATGAATTGGGAGGTAATCGGGGACACCCATCAATTGGCAGATTTCCTACAAGCTTTTGAGTCAGTCGCTGACAGGTAACTGTCTATAAGGTCAGTATGATGTGGTGATGGAATCGCAAGGAGGCGACCCATGACCCGCGCTCGTTATACCCAGGTATCGCTGGATTCCACGTCTTACT